>CAYLLI010000063.1:0-11676 GCA_964384295.1 uncultured Chromatiaceae bacterium | reverse complement strand
AACGCCTGCTTCAGCCAGCTGATCCTGTGCTTCACGAACCGCGTGGTCGCAGCTACCGACAGTGACAAAACCAATCTTGTTGCCTGCAGATTCGTTAATCGGAGCAGGGACCAGTTTCTTCGCCGTATCCCATTTCACGAGCAGACGATCAACAACCTGCTGATACTCACCGGCATCTTCGGTGTATGCGCCATACATGTTGTGGCCTGAACCACGCGTGAAGTAAGCACCTTTCGGATGCGTACCCGGCAGAGTGCGGGGCGCAATGCCATCACCGCTGGCATCAACGTAGCGATGGAATACTTCAATCTCTTCCAACTCTTCTTTAGAGAGCACTTCGCCACGGTCCGGCTGATAGTTTTCGTCCCACTTCAGTTCCGGGCACATCCAGTCGTTCATACCGATGTCGAGATCAGTCAACACCAGAATCGGAGTTTGCAGGCGCTCTGCCAAATCGAACGAATCAGCAGCCATGTAGAAACACTCTTCAGGGTCCGCCGGAAACAGGCAAACGTGGCGGGTATCACCATGCGACGCGTAAGCCGATGACAGAATGTCTGACTGCTGCGTACGGGTCGGCATACCGGTTGACGGGCCACATCGCTGCACGTTGAACAGCACGGCCGGAATTTCAGCGAAGTAACCGTAGCCCAAAAACTCGCTCATCAATGAGACGCCGGGACCGCTGGTGGAAGTAAACGACCGCGCACCGTTCCAACCGGCACCCAGAACCATACCCATCGCAGCAAGCTCGTCTTCGGCCTGCACGATAACGTAGTTGTTCTTGCCGGTTTCAGGGTCTTTACGCGCAACTTCGCAATACTTTTTGTAACCCTCAATCAACGAGGTTGACGGTGTAATCGGGTACCACGCACAGACGGTTGCGCCTGCATAAACAGCACCCAGACCGGCAGCGGTGTTGCCATCAATCATGATGTCGGTCGCTTTGCCGTCACGCTCAATGGCTTTAGCGGTGTACGGCAGCGGGCATTCAAAGTTTTCTTTCGCGTAGTTATAGCCAAGGTCGATGGCCAACTGGTTAGCGTCAAGCAGATTGACCTTCTTGGCGAAGGTTTCGCTGAGCAGACCGCGAACCACGTCCAGATCAATGTCGAGCAATGCCGCTACGACACCCACGTACACGACGTTCTTCATCAGAATACGGGCACGGGCATTCGGGAAGTTTTCGTTGCACATCTTCGACAGCGGCACACCGATGATCGTGATGTCATCGCGGCTCAGCATTTTGCTGCGAGGCCAGGTCGAGTCGTAAATCAAAATACCACCCGGCGCCACGCCTTCGAGATCCTGCTGATAGGTCTCAGCATTCATCGCAACCATGATGTCGATGCGTCCGGAACGAGCCAGATAGCCCTTCTCGCTGACACGAATCTCGTACCAGGTTGGCAAACCCTGAATATTCGATGGGAAATAGTTCTTACCAACCACCGGAATACCCAGACGGAACAGCGACTTCATCAGAAGTCCGTTCGCACTGGCAGAACCGGTACCGTTGACGTTGGCAATCTTGATTGTGAAATTATTATTTGAAGGCTTCGTACTCATCTCGTACTCGGGTAGTGCCGAAGGGCACAATATTATTAGTCATACAATATAAAGCCGGGCTTCCTACAAGCCCGGCACACATTTCTTACAAACGCTTTGCGACTTCACTCACTCGATTAAGCGACTTCCTGTTTTTCAAACGGAGCACCGGCCTCGTTAATGGCATGCGGCTTCTCAAGGGTGAACTTCTGCATATCCCACGCAGCTGTCGGACAACGCTCAGCACACAGCCCGCAGTGCACGCAGAGATCTTCATCTTTAACCATGACCCGACCCGTCTGCGGTAACTCGTCCGAAACCATCAAATCTTGCTCCGGATTGATGGTCGGCGCGCTCAGGCGGGTACGAAGATCGTCTTCCTCACCATTATGAGTAATTGTCAGGCAGTCCACCGGACATACGTCAACGCAGGCATCGCACTCGATACACAGCTTCTCGGTAAATACCGTCTGAATATCGCAGTTCAGGCAGCGCTCAACCTCTTCGGCAGCCTGCTCAGCGGTAAAGCCCAGCTCCACTTCAATATCGAGTTTCTTAAACCGCTCTTTCAGGTTTACGTGCGGGACAAGCAGACGATCGGTGTCATCGAAGTCATTGCTGTAGCTCCACTCGTGAATGCCCATCTTGGCACTCTCAAGTGTCATGCCCTTGGGCATACGGTCTGCAACGGAGTCGCCCTGACAGTGCTTGTGGATAGAGATCGCAGCCTGATGGCCGTGTTCGACAGCCCAGATAATGTTCAGCGGTCCGAAAGCAGCATCGCCACCGAAGAACAGACCCTTGCGGGTGGACTCGTAAGTGGTTTTATCAACCACAGGCACTTCCCACTTATCGAACTCGATGCCGATATCTTTCTCAATCCACGGGAATGCGTTGTCCTGACCAATCGCCAGAATCACGTCGTCACACGGGTAAGTTGTCTCACCGACGACGCGGGTATCGGTGATACGGCCGTTCTCGTCAACGTCGTATTCCATGTCTTCGAACGTCATACCAACCAGCTTGCCATTCTCGAGCACAAACTCTTTCGGCGAGCGGTTGATGACGATCTCGACGTTCTCTTCTTCGGCGTCATCCAGCTCCCAGGCGGAAGCTTTAAAGAACGCACGGGGCTTACGCGCCATGACTTTTACGTTGTTTGCGCCGAGTCGCAGCGAGGTACGGCAGCAATCCATCGCCGTGTTACCAACACCGATGATCAGAACGTTCTTGCCGATTTTGTCGATGTGATCGAAGGCAACAGACTCCAGCCATTCGATACCGATGTGAATATTGGCATCCGCCTCATCACGGCCGGGAATGTTCAGATTCTTGCCCTTAGGCGCGCCGGTGCCGACAAATACAGCGTCGTAGTCTTCTTCGAGAAGCGCCTTCATGCTTTCAATCGGATGATTGCATTTCAGGTCAACACCGCGCTCGGTGATCTGGCCGATTTCATCGTTGATGACTTCAACAGGCAGACGGAACGACGGAATGTTTGAACGCATCAAACCGCCGGGCACATCCAGCGCTTCAAAAATCGTGATGTCGTAGCCAAGCGGTACAAGATCGTTAGCCACTGTCAGAGATGCAGGGCCCGCGCCGATACAGGCAACTTTTTTACCTTTGCCGGGACCGTTCTGATCGGGCTGCGCAAGCAGATGACGAATGTCGTCGCTGTTGTCTGCCGCAACACGCTTCAGGCGGCAAATTGCTACCGGCTCTTCCTGCTCACCGTCTTCAAGACGACCGCGACGACATGCAGGTTCGCAAGGACGGTCGCAAACTCGGCCGAGGATGCCCGGAAAAACATTTGATTTCCGGTTCAGCATGTACGCTTCGGTGAACTTGCCCTGAGCGATCAGGCGGATGTAACCGGGAACGTCGGTATGAGCAGGACAACCCCACTGGCAATCGACGACTTTGTGGTAGTAATTGGGATCTGAAGTATCAGTAGGGCGCATGAGTTGAACAACCGACTGTTTAGGCTAAAAAACCGTTAGTCTAGAAACACTTAGAAAAATAACATCGCTGGTAAAGGCGCTTACCTTCGGGTTTTCTTGCTGGCACACAAATGCTGCAGCGTTTACACCCTCCAAGGCGTCGCATTATACCTATATGTTGCATAAATAAAACGACTCGAAAATGCTTATACATCTCTGATGGACAAAGCCCGTTTGCAGATGTTCCATGGGGTTCGGGCGCGGCATTTTCCGGCTGACTCAAGTCGCTGCAAACACTCATATTTTTGCAGCGCAATATAGGTGGGCGAGCCTGAAACCACTGAGTTTGCGGGGGTTTCGAAGGTCTGCGATGACGCCCGGCAGACACTATGTTAACCGCCACCCGCGCCTCAATCTGTCTGTCGCTACTCCCGGTGACAGCTGCAAGCCCGGACGTTGAAGCCGAATGCCGGCGACATCGCCGGCAAAATCGCGCAGTTTTCTGACGCAGCGGAACCGAAGGCAGGCGGAAAATGACTACCGGAGATACAACACATCAGGCCGGGAGTGCGCAGGCATAGAATCCCGCGCTAGCCGGCGAAACGATCCGTGGCCTGAACCAGCTCATGAATAATGCCGGACTCGAACGAGGAATGCCCCGCATCTGGAACAATACTGAACGCCGCTTCCGGCCACGCTTTGTGCAAGTCCCAGGCTGACAGCATCGGGCAAACCATGTCGTAGCGACCCTGCACGATCACCGTTGGAATGTGACGAATCAAGTCGATGTTATCCAGCAACTGCTCCGGATAGTCGAAGAACCCTTTATTCATAAAGTAGTGCACTTCGACACGGGCAAGCGCAAGAGCGAACTCATCCGCCGCAAACTGGGTAACGCCGGCGTCCGCCATTTCAAGATTGCTGGTAACACCCTCCCACAGCGACCATGCTCGCGCCGCTGCCAACATTTCATCGCGATTCGAACTACTCAACATTCGGGCGTAACTGCCCATAATGTCATCACGCTCAGACTCAGGTACCGGTGCGAGGTAGTTTTCCCAATGATCCGGAAACACGTGGCTGGCGCCCTGCTGATAGAACCATTCAAGTTCAGCAGGCCGCAATAAGAAAATGCCTCGCAATACGAGTTCGGTAACCCGCTCAGGGTGCTTCTGCGCGTATGCCAGCGCCAAAGTACTGCCCCATGATCCGCCGAACACCTGCCACCGCTCTACACCAAAGAAACTGCGGAGCGCCTCAATATCCTCAACCAGTTTCCACGTGGTGTTGTCTTCCGTGGATGCGTGAGGCCGGCTTTTACCGGCGCCGCGCTGATCAAACAGAATGATTCTGTATACCTTCGGATCGAAAAAGCGTCGTGCCGCCGCATTAATGCCGGCACCCGGCCCGCCATGCAGAAACACCACCGGTTTGCCATCCGGATTGCCGCACTCTTCGAAGTACAACTCATGCACCGGAGAAACCCGGAAATACCCGCTGTTGTATGGTGTGACAGGGGGATACAGACCTTTTCGCTTACGCATATGGGTGAACTACCATAATGAAATTGACTCATAGCTTAAGTTGCAAACACCCCAAACCTCAATCCGTTTAAGATACAAACCGAAACGGAGCGCGGACTGTGGAAGCAGCTTGCGCGAATCGAACCTACCGAAAGAAACCGGAATATGCCCATGCGTTTTTTAAGCCTTATCCCGTCACTGCTGTTTGTTGTTCTGGCTACTGCAAACATCGTTCAAGCTGAATCAGCGACAGAACAGGACCTTGTGCCATACGAAATTTATACGCTGAAGAACGGGCTGACGCTGATCGTCCACGAAGATAAGAAAGCGCCGATCGTCGCAGTTAACGTCTGGTACCACGTAGGCTCGAAAAATGAGCCGGTCGGCAAAACCGGTTTCGCGCACTTGTTTGAGCACCTCATGTTTCAGGGCTCTGAGAACTACAAGGGCGAGTACCTGCAAACGCTTGAACAGCTCGGCGCCAGTGACTTAAACGGCACCACCTGGTTCGACCGCACCAATTACTACGAAACCGTTCCGAAAGGTGCGCTTGACCGCATCCTGTTTCTGGAATCCGACCGCATGGGACATCTGCTCGGCATCATTGATCAGGCCGTGCTCGATGAGCAGCGCGGCGTCGTTCAAAACGAAAAACGCCAAAGCGACAACCAGCCCTACAATAAAGTCTGGGGTTACATGCTGGAGCAGGTGTTCACCAAAGAACACCCCTATTCATGGGAAACCATCGGTTCCATGGAAGACCTGAATGCAGCCAGCCTCGACGATGTGCGCGACTGGTTTAAGACCTACTACGGGCCCAACAACGCCGTGCTCTCTATCGCCGGTGATGTGGATGCCGAAGAAGTACGCGCCAAAGTCGAAACCTACTTCGGCGACATTCCTCCGGGCCCGCCGCTGGCAAAGTTCAGCGAATGGGTGCCGCGGCACAAGATTGACCGGCGTCAGATTATTGAAGACCGGGTCTCTCAACCCCGACTGTATCTTGCGTGGTCTGCTCCTGCCTGGGGCACTGCCGATGCCGCGTACCTTTCAATGGCCGCTGCCATTCTGGGTCAGGGTAAAAACTCCCGCCTGTACAAACGGCTTGTTTACGATGAACAGATCGCCACAGACGTAGCTCTCGACCCGACGTTCTGGGAGATTGCGGGGCTGGTTTATCTGGAACTCTCTCCGAAGCAAGGAGTAGAGCTCGACACGCTTGAGGCGGCTGCCCGCGAAGAGCTTGAGCGCTTCATGAAAGACGGTCCGACCCGCAAAGAACTGCAGCGAATTAAAGCGGAGCATCGCTCAGGCTTCCTGCGCAGCCTTGAAAACATCGGTGGACAGCCCAGCAAGTCCGCGATGCTGGCGAAGAACATGGTCTACAAAAGTAACCCGGCGCATTACAAAGTCACCAATCAGGTTATTGCAGATGCCACTGCAAAAGACCTGAGCGATTCGGTCAGCGAATACCTTGGCCAGGGTGCTTATATTGCGGAAGTGCACCCATACCCCGAACTGGACGTCACCGCAGGTTACGACCGCAGCGCGCCGCCACCGGTAGGCGAGTTCGCGGGGGTCGACTTTCCGTCGTTTGAGCGGAAAGTGCTCGACAACGGGCTGACCCTGATCGTAGCGAACCGAAGCGCTGTACCGGTAATCAGCATGAGCCTGCAGATCAATGCCGGCTATGCTGCTGACCAGTTCGGCAAACCGGGCACTGCGGCACTGACAATGTCAGTGCTGGATGAGGGCACCAAGAAACGCTCGGCGCTTGAGATCAGCGAAGAGCTCGGTCTGCTCGGCGCAAGCCTGGGGGCCGGCGCCGATCTGGATACGGCTTCAGTCAGCCTGTCGGCATTGTCCGAGAATCTGGACGACTCTCTGGACATATTCGGAGATGTCGTTCTGAACCCCGCGTTTCCCGACAAAGAAATAGAGCGCGTGCGCACTCAGTATCTGAACACCATTAAGCAGGAAAAAACCCGCCCCACCAACATGGCACTGCGGGTATTGCCCGGACTGATTTACGGCGAGGGTCACGCGTACAGCCAACCGCTGACGGGTTCCGGAACCGAGGCGTCGATGAAAGCCATCACCCGTGATGACCTGATGGCGTATCACGACACGTGGTTCCGCCCGAATAATGCGACGTTGGTTGTCGTCGGCGACACCACACTGGATGAGATCGCGCCGAAGATCGAAACACTGTTCCGCAATTGGGAAGCGGCCGAGGTGCCGGAGAAGAATATCGCCGCCGTTGCTCCGACAAAAACAAACGGCATCTACCTGATCGACAAACCGGGTGCTGAGCAGTCGATGATTTTTGCCACACGTCTGCTGCCTGCCAAGAGTGAGGTGAATGACATCGCGCTGACGACCATCAACGACATTGTCGGCGGTCTGTCATCATCCCGGATCAACATGAACCTGAGGGAAGACAAACACTGGTCCTATGGCGCCCGCAGCCTCATCTGGCCGACTCAGGCGCAGCGTCCGATGATTATTTATGCGCCGGTGCAAACCGACAAAACGAAAGAATCGATTCAGGAAATTCAGTCGGAGCTGAACGGCGTTGTGGGCGTCAACCCTGCGTCTGCCGACGAACTGGCGCACACGAAAAAAACCAAGACACTGTCTCTGCCCGGGCGCTGGGAGACTGGCTCTGCGGTCCTCGGTAGTCTGGTCGAGCAGGTCCGGTACGGACTGCCCGACGACTACTGGGATAACTACTCCGACCAGATTAACGGCTTGACCCTTGATCAACTGAGCGATGCAGCAGGGATTCTGGTACAGCCGGACGAGTTTGTCTGGGTCGTCATTGGCGATCGCGCCAAGATCATGGAGGGGCTGGAGAGCCTGGGCATCGGTGATGTCATTCCGCTGGATGCGGATGGTCAGCCGTTATAGATTAGTCCCCGATGAATGAGACTCCCGACAGTCCTTACCGCTGGACTATCGCGGTCGTTGCCGTACTGATTTATTTCTTTACCAACGGCATGGCGATATTTGTGCCGCAGAACCTGTTTCCGCGGCTCATGGAAGAGTTTTCTGTCACCGCCGGAGAGATCAGCCGCAGTGCCGGCATTACGTTGCTGCTGGGCGCGTTTTTAGCCCCGGCTGTCGGCGCGATGATCGACCGCTTCGGCGTCGTCAGAATCATTCGTACAGGACTTGCGGTAATGCTTGTCTGCTTTGCCGCTTACCCGTTTGCCGGCAGTGTGAATCAGCTGTATGTCATTCACGCCGGTCTTGCCATCGGGTTGGTCTGCGCCGGACTGATGCCGAATGTGGTGCTACTCACCGCCTGGTTTACCAAAGGCAGAGGGTCGGTCATCGGCGTGCTTGCAGCAGGCTCGAGTTTTGCCGGTGCCGTATTGCCGCTCGCGATTGCTCCGCTGGTACTGGACCCCGAACTGGGCTGGCGCTGGGGCATGGGAGCACTCGCAGGGGCCTTTTTCATCCTCGCGTTTCTACCCGGTTTTCTGCTGCTGAAACCCTCGGACCGTGAGCTCACAGAACAACAGGGTGACGACACCGACGAAGTTACGCTGCGCGAGGCCCTACGCAGTATTACGCTGTGGGCTCTGGCACTGGGCTCGGCATGCCTGTGGTTCAGCATTCAATCCATGAATAGCCAGATCACCATCTTCTTCGAACAGGAAGCGGCGCTGACACCTCAGCGGGCCACTTTGCTGTTTTCGCTGATTTTCTGGTGCAGCTTTTTCGGCAAGTTCCTGTTTGGCGCGATCAGCGACTTCGTTGCGAAACGTCATGTCATGCAGGTTGCGAGCTGCATACTGCTGGCCGGCTGCCTGCTACTGTTTGAATACAGCGATGGTGCGCTCGCACTCACCACCGACAGCTTCCGGCTGACCTGCTTCGCAGCCGTATTTGGTGTCGGGTTTGGCGGCTGCTTCACAATGATCCAGCTCGTTGCCGTAGAAAGTTTCGGGCAACGCTCGCTGGGAAAAATTCTTGGTGTCATTGTGTTTGTTGACTCAACCGGCGCAGCGCTTGGCACGGTGTTGATCGGCCAGCTCCGAACCAATACCGGCGACTACGTTGTGCCCTTCCTGGTCGTGACCGCAGTCGCCGCGACAGCGGTCGTAGCGGTCAGTTTGATCCGGCCACTCACGCGGCCGCAAAGCTTGCCTGAAACCGCGTCACAGTAGACCATTGCGGACATGATCGAAGTCCGCCAACTCAGCAAACACTTTGACCATCTCAAAGCAGTCGACGGGGTTAGCTTTACCGTCAAGCCAGGAGAAGTGGTCGGGCTTCTTGGTCCTAACGGCGCCGGCAAATCGACAACCATGCGCATGCTCGCCGGCTTTATAACGCCGACCGCCGGCGACGCGATGATTGCCGGTCACTCAGTCTGCAACGCACCGGTCAACGCCAAACAACGCATCGGTTACCTGCCGGAAGGCGCGCCGTTGTACGACGACATGACCACCGCAGGCTTGCTGTTGTTTGTTACCCGAATGCACGGAATCGAGCCCGGCAAACAGGCCGCAGCAATCGACCGCGCGGTCAATCTGCTGGAGCTGCAAAGGGCTCTCCACCAACCGGTTATCACTCTGTCGAAGGGGTTTCAACGTCGTCTTGGACTCGCATTGGCGATCGTGCATCAGCCTTCAGTTCTGCTGCTCGACGAACCCACCGACGGTCTGGATCCGAATCAAAAGCATCAGGTTCGCAAGCTGATACGCGAGCTTTCCGCAGACACGGCGGTTCTGATATCGACCCACATTCTGGAAGAGGTTGATGCGGTCTGTCACCGCGCGATCATCATGGCCGACGGTCACCTGAAGCTGGACGCGTCGACGGCTCAGTTGCGCGACATGGCGGCCGCACATGGCACGGTAACAGCAGTGCTGGATCGCACCCCTCCTCACACACGGCAGGCCCTTGCTGAAGCCCTCGACGTGCCGGCAGCAACGATAAGCATGACAGACTATCAAGTTTGCGTGCACACCTCTGACACGCAAACAATAGCTGCCGGTATCGAGTCACTGTACCGGAAAGAAAATATTCAACTCGCGGAACTGAGGGTCCAACAAGGCTCGCTTGACGACCTGTTTCGCGAGGTAACACGCCAATGAACCCGGTCTCCGCAATCTTCCGTCGCGAGCTGGCAAGCTACTTTGCAACGCCGCTGGCTTACGTTTTTATTGTGCTGTTTCTTGGACTGGCAGGCGTCGCGACATTTTATGCGGGCAGCTTTTATGACCGTGAACAAGCTGACCTGGCTGTGTTCTTCGGTTTTCATCCGTGGCTGTACCTGATGCTGGTGCCTGCGGTCGCAATGCGTTCGTGGGCGGAAGAGCGACGGTCGGGATCCATCGAACTGTTGCTGACATTGCCGGTGTCCGTTTCTCAGGCGGTAGTAGCCAAGTTCATCGCGGGCTGGGTGTTTCTGATGGTTGCTTTGGGACTCACCTTCCCGATGTGGCTCACGGTTAATTATCTCGGCGAACCGGATAACGGCGCAATCCTGGCAAGCTATATCGCCAGTGCCTTGCTGGCGGCAGCGCTGCTCGCCATCAGTTCCTGTTTGTCCGCGCTGAGCTCAAATCAAGTGGTCGCCTTTCTGGCCGCCCTAGGCACAGGCTTTGCAATGCTGTTAGCCGGGTTTCCGCTGGTGCTTGATGTTGTCAGCAGCGTCGCCCCCGACCGGGTCGTCAATGCGGTGGCCGACGTCAGCCTGCTCACCCATTACAACAGCATGGTCAGAGGCGTTCTTGATCTTGCTGACGTTGTGTTCTTTCTGCTGACAATCGCCACTTTCCTGTTTGCCACCACGCTGGTGCTCGACTTAAAGAAGGCGGCTGAATGACCGAAGTTGATGCACGGGAGGACAACCATAGCGCCAGTCGCAAACTGACGGACCGGCTGGGGCTGTTTACTTTGGCTCTGCTGTATCTGCTGAGCGTCAGTATCAGCAACTCGTTGCTGAGCGGTGTCCGGATTGACCTGACAGAGAACCGGCTTTTTACCCTGTCCGAAGGCACACAAAACATTCTTGAATCGCTGCAGGAGCCGGTCACTCTGGAATTGTATTTTTCGGCAACCGCATCGGGTGATGAACAGCTGCTGCGGGGTTACGCCGACCGGGCAGAACTTCTGTTGCGGGAATTTGAACGTGCAGCCGACGGCATGCTGACGCTCAAAGTCATCGACCCGGTACCGTTCAGTGAAACCGAGGATCAGGCTATCGCCTATGGCTTAACGCCTGTGTATCTGGATGTTGACCCGGTATATCTGGGCCTCGCAGGAATCAACTCAACCGATGGCGAAGAGGTTATTTCGTTCCTCGATATCTCACGGGAACGCTTTCTGGAGTACGACATCGCACGGCTGATCTCCGCATTAAGCAAGCCTGACAAGCGGGTCATCGGAATACTCAGCAGCCTGCCCATCGGGGGCGGGCTCGACCCCGCCTCCGGGGAAACCAACCCACGCTGGGCAATACTTGACCCGTTAGAAGACCTGTTTGAATGGCGTCCGCTGACAGTTTCGAATGGCCGGCTCACCACACCCATCGATGATGACATTACCGGTCTGATGGTGGTGCACCCGCAGGAGTTATCAAAGCAGACGCTCTACAACATCGAACAGTTCATCTTTAGCGGAAAACCGGCACTGGTCTTTATCGACCC
>CAYLLI010000062.1:0-11695 GCA_964384295.1 uncultured Chromatiaceae bacterium | reverse complement strand
CTCGTGCTCTACAACAATGTTCTGCAGTCGCTGTTCAGATCTCAGGTTTTGACGATGGGTGCAGTGTTCGTTGCCATCATGTTGATGTATCTCGTGTTGTTCCGGTCGGTCCGGACGGCAATGATTGCAACAGTGCCCAGTGCGATGGCAGCAGTTTTTGTACTGGGCATTATGGGATGGATAGGCCTGCCTTTGGACATTATGACGATTACCATTGCGGCCATAACGATCGGCATTGGCGTAGATGATTCGATTCACTACGTGCACCGGTTTCGCGAAGAGCTGCGCGTGGATAACGATCCGGTAGCGGCCATGCAAAGAAGCCATCGCGGCATTGGCCGGGCCATTTACTACACGTCGGTTATCGTTACAGCAGGCTTCTCGATACTGGCGATTTCGGATTTTCTGCCGACAGTTTATTTCGGCCTGTTCACCGGCGTAGCAATGATGCTTGCGCTGCTCGCGAATCTCACGCTGCTGCCGGCTCTGCTGCTGAAAGTAAAGATCAGTTGATGGTTTCGTTGTATTTCGTTTGATGGAGCCGGGCTGCCTGACTTTGCCAGTTGTCTCGTTTTACGCGGCTTTCCAGATTCGGAATCAGCTCGGCAGCTCTGGCGTAGTCATCGGGCCCCAATGCACAGATGTCTTTAAAGCTGTCGATACCCAGTGTGCGAAGCTTCTTCTGGAGCACATCGCCAACGCCCTTAATCTGCTTCAGATCATCCGACTGCGGCGCTTCGGCACTGGCTTCCTGAACATCCGCAGTGACCGGTGGACGGGAGATGTCCGGCATGGTCACTTCGTCTTTAATCAGCTGCGCTTCATTTTGTTTCTGGGCTGCGGCATGCAGTTGTTTTTCGCGTTCCAGCGACTCCTTAATGCGGGCCAGCTTAGCTTTAAGTCTTTCATTCTCTTCGGCCATGTTGTCATTGCCGGAGATATCCCGTTTCAGGCTTTCGTTTTCTGCGATGGAGTTGCGTAAGCGCTCAACTAGGTCGGTGCGCTCTGAATCCAGCTTGCTGGCGGATTTCTCAATCTGGGTGAGTTCTTTGCGCAAGTCCTCAGCTTCTGTCAGTGCTGCAAGCGCGGTTGCTTCAAGTTCAGCGTTCTCTTGTCGTAATGCGTCGCGCTCGACGGACTGGCGCTGAAGGCGGTCCACCATCTCGTTGCTGATTCGAATAGAGTTAGCCGCATTGTCCTGAATATGCTGTGTCCGGGTGTGCAGCTCCTCACGCTCGTGCTGCCAGGCATCGAGTTCTTCGCGCGTCTTAATTTCTGCTACTTTCGCAGCACTTGCATCGGCGCGGGCATTATCCAGCTCGGCTTCCAGCTCAGAGAGCTTGCCGTTCTGTTGTTGACGCTGTTGTTCCAGGTCCTCGAGTTGATCCCGCATGCCGAGCAGTTCCTGCTGTTCAGCCTGTGCCTGCGCAAGCGCATCGCGCAGTTCCTGAAGTTCGGTCTGCAGGTGCGTGTTTTGGTCCATTGTCGTTTGCAGGGCAGCAACTTCTGCTCTGGCATCGGCAAGCGCACCGTTCGCTTCTTCAATTTGCTGCTCGGCTGCTTGAATGGCGGCGGTCTTGGCCTCGTTGTCCTGCTGCAGCTCTTCAATAAGCTCTTCCGAAGCCACCAGCTCTTCCTGGGTGCTGCGTGCTTCGGTTAACAATGACTTGAGCTCTGCAATTTGTGTTGCCTGATCCCCGGCCAGCTGAACCTGCTCGCGCAAAGCGTCGATCTCGGCAGTCTGTTCGACGGCTGCCGTCAGTTCTGTCTTCAGTTTTGCAATTTCGTCGCTGAGAGCATCCCGGCTGTCCGTGATTGCCGTGTTCTCAGAGCGCAATTGGTTTAGCTCGAGTTCTTGTTCTGCCAACAGCTCATTGTTCTTTTCATGCTGCTGCCTCAGGTCAGTCATCTGCGAGCTGTAATCGTCAACCAGCGTTTGCAGGCTGTCTTCTGTATCTTTGCTGGCAGCAAGCTTAGCCGCATTTCTTTCTTCATCTGCAGTCGCAGTTGCCAGCTTGCCGGTAAGCTCCTGCACCGAGGCTTCCAGCGCTTCAATCGTTTTCCGCTCATTGGCAAGCTGCTCTTGCATGCTGCTTTCGAGCTCTGCGTGTTCCGCTTTTTCGGCCTGGCGCTTGTTTGTAAGATGAGCAACTTCTTCGCGGCTCTTCTTCAGCTCGGCACCCAGGTTCCGCAGTCGATCCAGTTCAGCTTTAAGCTTTTCGGCGGCCTTGGCGATTAGCTGCAGCTTGTGCATATCTTTGCGCAGCTGCTGTTTCTCAAGCTCAGCCTCGTTGAGTTGTGCCTGCAGAGATTCTGTCTGCGAGGCTGAGGCTGACAGCGACTGCGATTCTTCCCTCAATTTGGCATTTGCCGCTTGTGCTGCTGAGAGTTCGTCCTGCAGCTGGCGGATACCCGCACGCGTCGACTCGGTGCTGGCAAGTTCGGCTTCCAGTTCCGCGATCCTTCCACTGCTCGTTTCAGCTTCGAGCAATTTTTCGCGCAGTTGAGTGACCTCAGACTTGGCTTTGCTCAGGCGTGCTTCCGTCTCCTCCAGGCGGGCTTGGTCCTGCTCGCCGCGCTTGATCTGTTGCGTAAGGGTCTGAATCTGATTCTCCAGCCGGTTCTTCTCCTGCAGGGAAATACCCATGCTGGCAACTTCTTCAGCTTGTTCTTCAAGACGGGCAACTTTGCTGCGCAATGAAGCGACTTCGGCAGCGGATTCCTGCAGAGCGGTGCTTTGTTCGCTGCCATCCGACATGGATTTCAGCATGCTGATCTGCTGCCTGAGCTCTTCGATTGTATTGTTGGCGTCTTCCAGCGCGCTGTCGTCTGCCATCTCGTTGCCCAGCAACATGTTGGAACCTGTGGTGAGGTTCGCCTCCATCTCAAGCTCATGCACTTGGTTACGCAGCTTATCGGCTTCGATACGGAACTGATCTTCACGGTCCTGAGCTTCCTGCTTTTCGGCGGACTCTTTGCTCAGGAATTCTTTCGTCGTTTCGTACTTCTGCTCGAGGTCGTGCAGGGCGGCGAGCGTTTTCTTCAGTTCGGCTTTGGTGTTGTCGATATCACTGTGAGCTTTGTCTTCTTCGTTTTTGGCAATGTCGACAGACTTTTGCGCGACCCGCAGTTCCGCCCTTAACTCGCGAATTGCCTGATCCCGCGGATCCTCAGCTTTCGGATCTCTGTTTTTCAAGGCCATCGCATGTCCCACGCGCAAGCCGAGAAAAGCTCCGACTATCGCTGTGACCAGCATGCCTATGTATGCAATAGTTGACATAACCGTCTTAAACCGCCCAAATTGATGAACAGAAGGTAAATGATTGTTATCGGGCAATCTGTGGGCTAACTCTCAGTTTCGCGGACGTTTATTGAGCCCCTGCACCCGAACGAACACTCTGCCTCCACGACATTATGTTGCATTATGAGAGTCCGGACTATGGTCAACCGCTGCCTTTACGGCTTTTTTTTGGTGTTTACAGGTGTGTTTGCCGGGTGCTCCGACCCCGGTCGCGGCAACGAAGAAACGGCACAACAGAGCGGGTTGCCGGCGAATCGTGAAGCAGCCGTCGCTCAGTTAATTGACGCCGATACCCGCTATCTGGAGACGGTCGCTGAACGCGGTATTGCCGAGGCTTACCGTCAGCATCTGGCACCAGAGGCGATTCAGATGCTGAGCGGCTATCCGCCGATTGAAGGCCGCAGCAATATCTATGCGAATTTCTCAGGCCTGGACGCGGAGGGTGATGCGGTTTCTCTGGATTGGGAGCTTGAGGGTGTCGATGTCGCGGCAAGTGGTGAGCTCGGCTACACGTGGGGAACGTACTACTACGTGGGTCCGGATTCAGACGGCGAAACCGGTGCGATTGAAGGGAACTACGTCAACATTTGGCGCAAATCTGCAGCGGGCCAGTGGCAGGTGATTCTCGATATCGAGAACCGGCAGGTGTTTGCAGAGGATTTGCTGTACGACGAGTCGGAGCCCGACGAAGAAATGTTGCCGGAAGAATAGCCTAGTGCAGACCCTGACCGCAGCCGCGATAAGCCTTTTCACCGACGGTAATCTCAACACGGGTTTCGTAACGTTGTCCGCTCATATCGTCGGCGCACGTCTCGCCTGTAATTGTGGTCGTGACCGGTACGGCAGGGTCTGAGCTCGCGTAGGTGACCGTCCTGCCATCTTCTCCTGTGGCGTGGTTGGCCGCTTGGTATTCGAACCGGTCCTGGCCGTAGTTTGTTACCAGTACGATGTCTGTGCCTGTTATCTCCAAGGTCCAGCCGGGCTCGTTGCCCGTCGCTCTGAAATCAACGCCGCGCAGTTTCGCGTCCTCGACCACGGAGGCTGGCCGGTTCTCAAGGCAATGATCCTGCTCACCTGCCACGGTCAGCATTGCCTCTGAGCCCTTGCTCCAAAAGGTCACGTCACCGTTGCTGTATTTTCCGCCTGACGCGCTTTGCTCTTGCGGCAACAGCACCGTGTTGTTCTTAAGAAATAACCACATGCTGTCCGATGATTGTCTGAAGTCCGCGACCACGTAACCGTTGATCACGCAGTCATACGCAAAGGTCTGAAGTCTCGGCTGTGACGGTGCTGTCGGCGCTGCGGAAGAGGACACATCGGGCGGTTTTGGTGCTTCCGGAGGAGGGCTGTCGCATCCGTTCAGCGCAAGCGCCACAGCGGCAATCGCTAATGAAAACCCGTGCCGGCGTTTGCCGACAGCAGGTCGCGAGGCGAGGGATTCCCGTTTCATAGGCAGCTTCTGATGCAGTAATTCTCTGCGTTCATTATGCGCCAGCTCCCGCGCTATCAAAAGCCTTTCAAGCGATCAGCCGGCCGGTTTTCGAAACACCATGTAGTGCTGCTGCGGCAGGAAGCCCAGGGTTTTTTCCCACACTAAACCCACGGCGCTCAGCTCCTTAATGGCTTGCTGTTCGGTCATTTTGTGAAGGGGCTTGATCATGATCGCAGGGTCTTCACCGCGATACTCAATAAGAACCACCTGACCGCCCGGTTTCAGAGAGCTGTAAATCGCAGACATCACCTCAAAGGGGTGATTGAACTCATGGTAGGCATCGACTAGCAGTACGAGGTCGATGCTGTTGTCAGGCAGGCCCGGATCCGTTTCTGTTGCTTGTACCGGAATCACATTGGTAATTCCTGCGGCTCTTGCCCGGTTGGTCAGAATTTCGAGCATCTCGGGTTGCAGGTCCGAGGCATAGACTTTGCCTTTCTTGGCCCGCGAAGCCATTGGCAGCGCAAAGTATCCTGTACCGGCCCCGACATCCGCGGCGACTGACTCGGGCCCGAGATCAAGATTTGCCAGCAGCAGATCGGTTCGTTCTTCGCGCTCCCGCCCCGGTCGTTCCAGCCAACCGGCACCCAGATGGCCCATAACATGAGAAATTTCACGCCCCATATAGAACTTGCCAATGCCGTCCCGTGAGGCACGGCCGATTGTATAAATCTGGCCTTCTTCTGTGGCAGGTTCACGTGCCTCGCAGCCTGTGGCCAAAAGCGAAAGCGTAGCTAGTGCAAAGAACCGGAAAACGAAAACAGCGCCCGGAAGGCGCTGTTTTCTGCCGCTTTCGGCGGCTGGGTTAGATCCAGCTCGGATCACTGAGAGTCTCCTAGGTTATCAGCCGGGGGGAGACTTGGGGGAGTGGCTGTGGGGGAGACCTGGCCTGGAATAGCATTTAGGCACATTAGAGAACTCAACAGCGACCCAAGCTGAGAAAGAGGTTTGTTTGGCTTGTCCGGCGCTGCCAGAGTAGCCACACAATTCAGAAAACACCCGGTGACGGTGGCAGCGAAAAACACAATCATCATGGCTGACATTCGTGGCTCCCTTTGGCTTTCTGATTTCTTCTGTACTTGTGAGACTGAATTCGCACCGTAAACCGGATTGGATTCTTGCTCATCTCAAATTATTGGTCTGTTTCGCCTGTTTCCTCAGGCTAACTGCTTCTCCGCCCTGAATCTCAATAGATCATTGAGAACAGAGTGGTAAGCGGAATCAAACTTGCGACCAGTACGATCATGATTTCGTCGCGAAGTTCCAAATTTTTTGCTGTCTTGCTGCTTCCCTGGTTCATGCGTATTTCCTCATTCTGCTGACCGGCGTCAAAACCGTTTTTGACCGCCTCAAAAAGCGCTGTGTTTTGCTTTTCGATGGGAGGACTTTACGGACCCTGCTGTCTATAAACCTTTCAGAAGCGTTACGGTTTGTAGCCAAATGTAACAACAGAAAAGGACAATAAAATCAATATTTTATTTTATTCAGAGGAGGGTTGGGCGCGCACTTTTGTCAGCAGCGAACCGCGCGTCAGAGGTACGGAACGTCAAATGCGCGCGACTTGGCGCGCGGTTACCAGGGAACGGGCGTTCCGTCGGCATTCAGGAACAGGCCGGACTGGGCCGGTTCGAGCGAATCGATCAGGCTGATCATCTGCGCTACGGCGGTTTCCGGTGTGGTCAGGTCGACGGCCCCGGATTTCAGCAGATTCACAATCTGCGCGAACTCGGGCGGCGTGGGGATGGTGCCGTCGAGCATTCCGGCAAAATTTCGCGTATCGACGAGACCCGGATTGATCAGGCCGACCAGCACGCCTTCATCTGCCAGCTCGAACGACAGGTTCCGCATGAGCAGGTGCAAGGCTGCCTTGCTGGCTCTGTATGCGTACAGGTCGGGATATCCGTTGATGGAGCCTATCGACCCTGCAGCGCTTCCCAGCGTAACAATTTTCTTACCGTTGCCAGCGATGACGTTGGGTGCGAGCGCTTCGGACAAGCGCATCGTGCCGATGGTATTCACCGCCAGGATCTGTGCGAACTGCTCATAGTCGATGGACCCGAACAGCTGCGACTGCATGTCGCCCAGCAACGCTGCGTTGTTGACCAATATGTCGATCGGCTGCCCGTTCAGACGTTTGACAACACTGTCCATCTCATCAAAATCGGTCAGATCGAGCGCTTCGATGCGCAGGTTGTCATTGCTATCAGCGAGCTCCCGAAGCTCTGCCGCTTTTCCGGGAGAACGGCACGTCGCTATCACGTTGTAGCCCAGTCGGGTGTACTGTCTGGCAAACTCAAGACCGATGCCGCGGTTGGCGCCGGTAATGAAGACCGTTTGATCGGGTGCATCAGCGGCCGCGGGAACAATGCACCCTGACGCACTGACCATCAGAACCAGCAAAACACGAATAAAGACATTCATTGACTGCACCTTCTGCCAGAGAGTTTGGTGCAGTCCATAGTGCCCTTTGCCGGGCGCAGTGGCTAGTTGCCAGACGTTAAACCCGAAGAGAAGCGCTAGGCGTTGACGACTTCCTTTTCTTTCTCGTCAGGATTGTTGAACTGCAGCTCCGCGAGACGGCCGTACAGCGGGTTGCGGTTTTTGAGTTCATTGTGCGTGCCGGCATCAACGACTTTGCCCTGATCCATCACGACAATGCGATCCGCTTTCAGCACCGTTGCGAGGCGGTGCGCAATGATAATCGTCGTGCGGTTCTCCATGAGCCGCTCCAGCGCGATCTGCACCAACTGCTCGCTCTCGGCATCCAGAGCGCTGGTCGCTTCGTCCAACAGCAGGATCGGCGGGTTTTTCAGCATGGCTCTGGCGATCGCAATGCGCTGCCGCTGACCACCCGAGAGGCGCATGCCGCGTTCTCCGAGGAACGTGTCGTAGCCTTCGGGCATCTGTTCGATAAAGTCATGCGCTGCGGCGGCTTTAGCGGCTGCATACACTTCTTCGTCGGTAGCATCCGGTCGACCGTAGCGAATGTTCTGCATTGCGCTGGTACCGAAGATCACGGTCTCCTGAGGCACAACGCCGATACGGCTGCGCACATCAACCGGATCAGCATCAGCAATATCAACACCGTCAATCCTGATGCGGCCTTCTGCCGGATCATAAAACCGCAGCAACAAATGGAACGTGGTTGACTTGCCCGCACCTGACGGGCCGACAAAGGCGACGGTCTCACCGGGTTTAATGTCGATCGAGAAGTCGCTGATAGCGCGCTGTTCAGGGCGTGACGGATAACTAAAACCGATGTTTTCAAAAGCGACGCTGCCGATACGCTGCTCAGGCAGCGCCACGGTGTTTTCCGGAATGCGAATGGTGGGCTTAGCGCCAAGCAGCTCAAGCAGTCGTTCCATGGCACCGGCGGCGCGCTGGACCTCACCCCACATCTCGCTTAAAGACGCACCCGACGTCGCTACGAACATCGTGTACAAAACAAACTGGCTCAATTCACCGGCGGTAATCTCGCCGGCAAGAACCGAGCGCGCGCCGATCCACAACACCAGTATGATCGAACCGAACAGGGCGACAATCGTCAGGCCTGTCATGCCCGAGCGCACGCGAATACGGCTTGCTGCCGTCGCAAAGGCATCTTCGACGTAACGGCTGAAGCGAGCGCTTTGGAAGTTTTCAAGCGTGAACGCCTGAATGGTCTGGACGGCGTTAAGCGTCTCGCCGGCCATGCCGCTGGAGTCAGCAACGCGATCCTGTGAATCGCGGGACAGCCGGCGCACCCGGCGACCGATGACCATGATCGGGATGACGACCAACGGCACCAACACCAGAATGTAGGCCATCAGCTTCGGGCTTGTGATTGCCAACATCGTCAGCGCGCCGATCAGTGTAATGATGCCGCGCAGGGCAATCGATATACCGACGCCGGCAATAGATTGAACCAGCGTGGTATCAGTAGTCAGCCGGGACAGCACTTCGCCTGTCTGGGTGACTTCAAAGAAGGCGGGATCAAGTCGAATGACGCGGTCGTAAACCTTGTCACGGATGTCGGCAACAACCCGTTCGCCCAACCAGGTCACCCAGTAAAGACGGAACGCCGCAAATACACCGAACAGGGCCGTCATACCCATCAGAACCAGGAAGTACTTGTTGATGGTCGCGGCATCTTCCGTGGTCATACCCTGATCGATGACGTCGCGGACAGCCAGCGGCAGCGCCAGCAGAGCGCCAGCCGCAACCAGCAGAGCAATAAGAGCGAGTACCAACGTGCCCTTGTAAGGCTGAATGAACGGCCAGAGCGCTTGCAGCGGCTTTAGTGACGAGCCTTTCGGGCGTTCTGTCGGATCAGTTTCGGTTGCGGCCATAGTGAGTTTCCTGAATGAGGGCGGCAAGACTACCAGTTATATATAAGTATTCGAGCTGTTTGCCGCAGAAGATTCGATTGGCGGTCAGTGCCAATGGCGGCAGCTCGCTGATTGTGCTGGAATTATCACTATGCAACGCTATCTCCGCCAGCTGGTTCTGCTGAAAGTTACATTGCTGACGCTCACTGCGGCGGCACTGATCGGACCGATGTCCGGCGTTTGGGAGCGCATGAGTATTGCTTCTGCCTGGTTGTGTTTTCTGTTGTTGACCTCTGCAATGTTGGTAGGCCCGTGGCATCTGTGGCGCGGCAGCCGGCCTGCTGCAAATAACCTGCTGCGTCGGGATCTCGGAATCTGGGCGGGAGTGTCAGCCATTGCACATACAGTGCTGGGCACCGAAGTATCGATGAACAGCACCTATATGGATCAATACCTGGTCACTGATTTAGCCAATGACCAGTTTCTGTATGGCGGGCTGGCCGGGTTCGTTGCCGGTTTGCTGATGCTGGTGCCGCTGGCACTATCAAACAATCGCGCGCTAAACCGTCTCGGAGTTAGGCGGTGGAAACGGTTGCAGCGCTTCGCTTATCCGGTGTTCCTGTTAACGGTCATGCACGCCGTGTGGTTCCAGCAGCTTGAGGGGCGAGCTTTGTTCCTCGCCGGAACCGCCGTTGCCACCGCAAGTGTGGTTGCTGCTCAGATCGCCGGCATTGGTTTATACCGGAGATCCGGTAAATAGCCGGTTATCCGGGATTGGCTGTGCGCGGACCCCGCCAGTAAATGATGCCGACGATTCCGAATGCAGCTCCGAGCATGAACCAGAATTCGTAAATTCCCGCGGCGACACCGAGTCGCGCAATGTACTCAAACGCAATGAACGCCAGCGTGAACAGAATCGCACACAGCGTTGCACCCACCTTCCACAGCGCGGAGCGCTGCTGCGGCTTTACGGCAACGAAGTACCAGGAAATCAGGAACGCCAGGGAATACAAGTTCAGCAGCACCATATAGAACGACGCGCCCTGAAAGTAGTGATTGACCCAGAACGCGAAAGCGCCGAAGAACGTCAGTAACACGTACTTCCATTCGGGTAGCGGGGCGCGCAAGGCTTTCTCAAACAACAGAACGACAAATATGTAAGTCAGCCAGCTACCGTAGACGAGCTCAAAGAACTGCACATCGCCTTGCCAGGCCGGATCGATTTGAATCATGTCGCTTCCTCGTTGTTACTGGTGTCGCGGTCGGGTGACCGTCTCAACCCGCGCTATGCTAGCGCCTGACTGCGTGAGGGCTCGTTCGTCCGGAACGGCTATCAAACGAAAGGTCGAAATTCCTCCGCAGGGTGGACTATTCTATTGCGGTAAGCGCGTATCGTCATCTTTCTAACGTGGCGAGATACTGCGGGTAGGCTCAGGGAGAAGTTTGCATGCCCGAAAACGACAGGCCCTCCAGTGGTCAGGAAATGCCCTTCGTGGCACCGTGCCGCCAGCTGCGGGCAGATGCGCCGTTTCTCTGGTTAAAGCAGGGCTGGGCAGACCTTAAGGCCGCACCGCTTGCCAGCCTGTCTATCGGCCTTGGCATGACTTCGCTCGTGCTGGCCCTCGTGTTGTTCGCGTACGTGTATGGCAGTTATTGGTTTGTGTTTGCCATGCTGGGCGGCTTCGTGTTTCTGGCACCGCTGACCTGCATTGGCGTTTATGCCGTCAGTGCTCAGCTTGAGCGGCAGCAGCCGGTTAGCTTCATTCGCATTCTGCGGGCTGCCGGCAAGCGCTACATCGACAATCAGCTGATCTTTGCTCTGGTGCTGTTGGTCGTGTTTTTAATCTGGGCCCGCGCTGGCTCGATGGTGCATGTGTTCTTCCCGATGGAATCAGAGCCGAGGCTGCTGGATCTGCTGACCTATTTCACGGTGGGTACCACGGTCGGTGCAATCTTTACCGCGATTACGTTTTGCATCAGCGCGTTTTCGCTGCCAATGATTATGCATCGCAATGTCGATTCGATTACCGCGATTGTGACATCGGTAAATGCAGTGCTTCGCAATAAGGCCGCGATGTTTGTCTGGGTGTGCCTGATCGGGTTCGGACTGTTCCTCGGATTCGCGACCGGCTTTGTCGGGCTTATTGTTATTTTGCCTTTGATCGGTCATGCCACCTGGCACGGTTATCTGGATACCATCGATGCGTCCGCGTTTCCCCGTCATGAGATCGGGATTACCGCAGTCCCGCGGGCCGACAAGTCTGAAACCGGGTCTCCGGGTTTGCCCTAACTCTCTGTTTTTAGAAGTCCCCTCATTTTTTTTGATTTAGACACGGTCTGAGGCATTGCGATCCCGGCCTAAATCTTTATGATGCGCGACTCCCGCAACCTATCGGCCTCAAGTAGGATGTCGTGAAAGACTTTGAAGCCCCCGCATTGATCCTGGCAATTTTTGCCACATCAATTGTGCTAAGTTCAGTGCTCGGACACATCTGATTCCCGACACTGCACTCACAGCAACCAAGGCGAATCAGCAGGGGAGATTCTATGATTGCTTTGTCAAGAGCTATAGCTCTGGTGATTGGTGGTGGCTTC
>CAYLLI010000061.1:0-11750 GCA_964384295.1 uncultured Chromatiaceae bacterium | reverse complement strand
GATTCAGGGCTCGACATTGATGCGCTTAAAGTGGTTGCCAACGGCGTGAACATGCAGCGTTCCGACGAACGCAGTGTGCTTCTGATTACTCACTATCAGCGTCTGCTCGACTACATCGAACCCGACTTTGTGCATGTGCTGGCGAACGGCAAGATCATCCACAGCGGTGACAAGAGCCTGGCGCTGCAACTGGAAGCCGAGGGTTATGACGAACTGATGGCGCAAGCTGCCGCACAGTAAGGCACGGAAACGATTATGACGATGGATACCGACACCTACCGCGCCGCACTCGCCAGCACTCTGGCGAATGACTCAGCGGCCGGCCACCCGAAATGGTTGCATGCCGCGCGCAGTGAAGCTTTGGACGCATTTCTGGAAACAGGCTTCCCCAGCGTCAAACTGGAAAACTGGCGCTATACAGACCTGGCGCCGATGGCCAAAGCGAGCGCCGCGGCTATCAGCGACACTCCGGCAACAGGCAGCGCGAAACTGCCTGCCATTGATGCCGACAACCTGACGCTGGCCTTTATCAACGGCAAGTTCAGTTCAGATGCCAGCAACGTGCCCGGGCTGCCTGCCGGCTGCGTCGTCAGCAACATTGCCAGCGAACTGGATCAGGATGAGGCGCCGGACTGGCTGAGCACCGAGGTTGCCAGCAGCAGTCTTGCCCACTTGAATCTGGCGATGCTGAACGATGGCGCTGTTGTCCGGATTGCTGATAACACCGAGTTAAACGGCGTTATTCATATTGTTTACAGCAACACGGCTGGTGCCCAGGTGTTTCCGCGCGTCAGTGTGCAGCTTGGTAAGAATGCCAAAGCCACGGTAGTCGAACACCACGTCAGCGATGGCACGGCCGTCAGCACGGCCGTCACGACGTTGCGCTGTGAAGCAGGCGCGCAGCTCAGTTACCAGAAGCTGCAGGAAGAACATGCCGACAGTTTCCACGTTGCTGCGCAGAATGTTTATTTGGCGAAAGACGCAACTTGCAACATCGTCAATATCGACCTCGGCGCGTCTATTGCCCGTAACGACCTGCACGTGATGACTCAGGGCAGCGGTGCTGAAGTCACCATTAACGGCTTATTCCTTGTGGACGGCGACCGGCACGCCGACAATCATTTGCACCTTGAGCATCAGGTTGCGCACACCAGCAGCCGGGCGCACTACGCCGGCGTAATGGCGAATAAAGGCCGCGGCGTGTTTAACGGCATGATTCACGTGCATCAGGAAGCGCAGAAAACCGACGCAGCGCTTTACAACAAGAATCTGTTGCTGACAAAAGGTGCGGAGATCGACACCAAACCCGAACTGGAGATCTACGCGGACGACGTCAAATGCGCCCACGGCTCGACAACCGGGCAACTGGATCCGACGTCCCTCTTCTATCTCCGCGCCCGTGGCGTGCCCGAGCAGGATGCACGCAACATGCTGGTGCAGGCGTTTGCGACTGAGGTCGTGCAGCAACTGGCAACCGACGGCTTGCAAAAGCACGTCCTTGCTTCGGTTGAAGCGCGATTGAATGACATCGGCGTGGTGGTTGATTCCTGATGGCTGACGGGCATTTCGACATCGAGGCAGTGCGGGCAGACTTTCCGATTCTGCACCAGCAGGTTAACGGGCATCGCCTCGCCTTTCTGGACAATGCCGCGTCGTCGCAGCGACCGGAAAGCGTGATTCAGGCGGTCGATCAGTATTACCGCCTGGACCATGCCAACGTGCATCGCGGCGTTCACCACCTGAGCCACAGAGCCACGGATGCTTACGAGGGTGCAAGGGAAAAAATCCGCGCATTCATCAATGCCCGCTCAGTTAAGGAAATCGTTTTCACCAGCGGCACTACCGAAGCCATCAACCTTGTTGCAAACAGCCTGGGTCAGACGTGGCAAGCAGGCGATGAAGTCATCGTCAGCCGAATGGAGCATCACTCCAATATCATTCCGTGGAAACTGCTGGCAGAGCGCATCGGCATTGTCGTTAAAGTGGCGCCGATCAACGAAAACGGCGAGTTGTTGCTCGATGAGCTGGCCACCCTTTTCAGTGACAAGACCAAACTGCTCAGTATTTCCCACGTATCCAATGCGCTGGGTACGATAAACCCGGTCGACCAGCTGGTTACACTGGCAAAACAGCACAATGTGCCGGTTCTGCTTGACGGCGCCCAGGCGATACCGCATTCCAAGGTTGATGTGCAGGCGCTGGACTGCGATTTCTATGCGTTCTCCGGACACAAAATGTGTGGCCCGACAGGAATTGGCGTGCTGTACGCACGCGAAAGCCTGCTGGAGAACATGCCGTTGTTTATGGGTGGCGGGGAGATGGTGGTCGCCGTCAGCTTTGAACAGACCGTCTACAACGACCTTCCCTACCGCTTTGAAGCAGGCACGCCACCGATTGCTCAGGCCGTTGGTCTTGGCGCTGCCATCGACTATCTCAACAGTTTGGGCATGGACACCATCGCACGCTATGAGCATCAGTTGCTGGAACACGCCACCAAAGTATTGAGCACCGTGGAAGGATTACGGATCATTGGTACAGCTGAGAACAAGGCAGCGGTCGTATCATTCGTGTTTGATGACATCCATCCGCACGATCTGGGAACAGTGCTCGACCATCAGGGCGTTGCGATTCGTACCGGCCACCATTGCGCAAATCCGGTCATGGACTTTTTCGGCGTACCGGGAACGGCGCGTGCTTCGCTGGCTTTCTATAACAATGAGCAGGATATCGACCAGCTGAGCGAAGCGCTGCAGGTCGCGATAGGAATGTTTCGGTGAGCGACAAATTGATGCAGGTGTATCAAAAAACAGTGGTTGAGCACAGCCGGAACCCCCAGCACTTTGGCAGCCTGCCGCAAGCAACCCACAAGGCGGAAGGCTTTAACCCTCTGTGTGGCGACAAATCTCGCGTTTATCTGACGACGTCTGATGCCGACGGAACCATCAGCGAAGCGACCCATGAAACCACTGGCTGCGCCATCTGCATGGCATCCGCATCGATGATGACCGAGGCGGTCACGACTCTCAGCATTGAAGAGGCTGAGCGTTTGGCTGACGATGTGCATGACATGCTGGAGAGCGATTCGGATACTCATGCCGTGGAGTTTCCGCTGCAGTCGCTCGAAGGCGTCCGCGCCTATCCAAGCCGTGTAAAATGCGCCACCTTGCCGTGGCAGACGCTGCGCGCGGCCATCAAAGGTGAGCAAAAGGCCACCACAGAACCCGAACACTAACCGAACAATTCGTTTTACGTATAAAGAAGTAGCCAAGCCATGATGTCTGAAGATAGCGAACCAGTCGTACTCCGGAGAAACTGCAAAGCGGTTGTCATTCCTGCCGGTTTCGAAATCGAGCTGAACAAGAACGAGCTGGTCTACATTACGCAGGCAATGGGCGGCAGTTTTACCGTGTACTTTGAAGGCAGTCTGTTTCGGATTGCAGGCAAGGACGCCGACGCACTCGGCAAAGACCCACAGCCAGCTCCGGAACTGCCCGCCGAGGCCAGCAAAGAAGAGTTTGAAAAGGTTGTGTGGGATCAGATCAGAACCTGTTACGACCCCGAGATTCCGATCAACATCGTTGATCTGGGGCTGATCTATGGCATCACGGTTGACGACACCGACCCGCAATCATTGAAACTTACTGTGCAGATGACGTTAACCGCACCCGGTTGTGGAATGGGCGATGTGCTGGTCGAAGACGTACGCGATAAGGTCGCCATTATTCCTACCGTCGATGAGGTGGAAGTGGACCTCGTGTTCGACCCGCCGTGGAGTCAGGACATGATGAGTGAAGCTGCCAGACTCGAGGCTGGCTTGCTGTAACGCTCGCGCATGGCTAAGTTACTGTCCATCCTGCGCCATGCCAAATCCGACTGGGATAATCCGGACCTCCGCGATCATGACCGCCCGCTGAATCGTCGCGGCAGCAAGAATGCGCCCGAACTTGGCATACTGCTTCGTGCCGAAGGCCTGGTCCCCGATCGAATCATTGCCAGCAGTGCGCAACGGGCGCAACAAACCGCGAAGTTGGTCATGCAAAGCATGAATGCGGGCAAGGAACTGCTGCAGACCGATCCGGATTTATACCTCGCAAGCCCGTCGGATTTGCTTGCTGCCGCAGCCAACTGCAACGATGCTGCAGAGCATTTGATGCTGGTCGCACACAACCCCGGAATGACGCAACTGATCAATGACATCAGTGACGTCACGCTGGATAACCTGCCCACCTGTGGCGTCTTTTGTATCGAGTTGCCGATACAACAATGGCAGGATATCGCTGATTCTCCCCAAGGCAAGCTTCGCTGGCACCACTACCCGAAAATGCGCCTGAGCTAAGGCGCATCTACTTGATGCTGCCCTATTTGATACTGCAATCGCAGTTCAGATAAATGTTGCGGGGATCGTTCAGCATCAGCACCTGATTCAGCTCGCGCTCAACGAGCAGCATTGCCTGATCAACCGCTGAAGGTTGCGACATGCTGATGTTCAAGGCTGACAGAATCTCCGCCATACCCCCGGCCAGCTGCAGCACAAAGGCTTCAGCAGGCGTCAGCTCCATATCAAGATAACGAACGTCATACTCCTCATCCGACAACCCTGCAAACCCGGCGGCCGCTTCAATCGCCTGATCCAATCCGCCAATCTGATCCACCAAACCCAGCTCATGCGCAGCGCTGCCGATCCAGACCCGGCCACGTGCCAAACTGTCAGCACGCTCAAAGCTCAGCCCACGCGTCTCAGCCACCTTAGCCACGAAGACGTTGTAAGCGGAGTCAATCGTCAGTGTCAGCAAATCTTTCGCATCGGGACCCAGCCCGCGCAACGGATCAAACTGACCAGCCAGACTTGTCGTACCGAAACCGTCGACATTGACGCCAAGCTTGGCAAGGCTGCGCTGAAACGTCGGTACGATAGCGCCTACCCCGATCGAGCCGGTAATTGTGGTGTCCTGCGCCCAGATCTCGTCGGCCAGCATTGAGATGTAGTAACCACCGGATGCCGCAACCCCGCTCATTGAAACGACAAACGGCTTTCCGGAGGCTTTCAGCTCTTCAATCTGGTCAAACACCACTTCCGACGCAAACATGCTGCCGCCCGGGCTATCGACCTGCAGAACGACTGCGGAAATCGTGTCATCGACCGTCGCCTGACGAATTAGATCGGCCAGCGTATCGCCACCAACGACGCCGGGAGGGGCTGTGCCATCGACGATATTGCCGCTCGCCACGAGCACTGCCACGTTCGATTCGTACTCAGACTGCTCCAGCGGCGCTGTCGCGCTCAGGTAATCAAGATAATGCAGCCCCTCAAACAGGCCGGGTGCATCCTCACTCTCGCCGACAATATCAATCATCAGGTCTTCGAATTCCTGCCGGCTCGCCAACTGGTCAACCAGCCCGGCATTCAAAGCCAGCACCGCGGTGTCGCCATTGGCCTCGGTCAGCAGCGGCGTCAGCGAGTTTGCGTAGTTTGAGATAGCACCTTCGGGCAGGCCTCTCGCTGTTTCAACATCGGATTGATAAGCCTCCCATAGTGCACTGAGCCAGGCCTCGGCAGCCTGTTTGTCCTCATCAGACATGTCATTGCGCAGATACGGTTCTACGAACGACTTGTACTCACCAACGCGGAATACATTGACGTCAACGGCGAGATTCTCAATCGCGTCCTTAAGGAAGGTCCGGTAGTAGTTAAACCCTTCAATGAAAATCGCGCCAAGATCGTGCATGTAAATTTCGTCAGCACGGGCTGCGAGATAGTACTGCGACTGGGTAAAGCCGTCGCCGGCAGCAATCACCGGTTTGCCGGATACCTTGAACTCGTCAATCGCATCGCCAACCCGCTGCAACTGGGCTACGCTGCCGCCGGAGAACGCCCGCAGGTCAAGCACGACAGCCTTAATGCGCGGGTCGTCAGCAGCACGACGCAAACTTTCAATGACGTTATACACCAGAGTCTGAGTGTCTTCGGCGCCCTGATAAGCGGCAAAGGCGCGATCGAATGCGTCGCCGTCCAGCTGCTCGGTCAGCTGACCGGCCGGAGCAAGAATCAATGCGCCGGACTCCGGAACTGTGACCTGCTTGCCCGTCAACGCTACGACCCAGATGGCAATGAACAGCAACAGTATGGCTGCTTGAAGAAACTTAACGAGACCGCCAAGTACTTTACCGATAAACGAAAACAGACGTCGCATGACAGATTCCTGACTAAAGCCTGAAAGAATTAAACCCGGTTAAACGACACAATAGCAGCTGCCAAATATCTCACCCGTCGTTGGCGACATAACTAATGCGATATACCAGCCCCTGCGAGTCATCACTGACCAGCAAAGCCCCGTCGGGAGCAATAATGATATCGACGGGACGCCCGTGGACAGTCTCACCGTCGCTATCCAGCCAGCCGGCCGCAAAAGGCTCGTAGCTGACCACTTCATTGCCGTTCAGGCGCACCAACATAATGCGGTAGCCGATCTTTTCACTGCGGTTCCAGGATCCGTGCTCAGCGATAAACACCTGGTTGCGGTATTCATCAGGAAACATCTCACCGGTGTAGAAACGCAGTTGAAGTGCCGCCACGTGGGGCCCCAGCTGCTTAACCGGTGGCACGGCATCATCACAGGTACCGAGTGAAGAATACTTCGGATCCGGTTCAGGAATGGTACCTGCATGACAAAACGGGAAGCCGAAGTGATCGCCTTCATTAGCAAGCCGGTTCAATTCGTCCGGCGGAATGTCGTCGCCCATCTGATCACGGCCGTTATCGGTGAACCACAACTCACCCGAGTCCGGGTGCCAGTCGAGACCGACACTGTTGCGAATACCGCGCGCGATCACTTCAGGATTACTGCCGTCCGGCTCGTAGCGGGTAATCACGCCAAAGTCGGGTTGATCGCAGACATTGCAAGGCGAGCCAAGAGGCACATACAGTTTCTCGTCCGGGCCGAACTTAATGTGTTTCCACGAATGCAGTTTCTTTTTCGGCAGCCCGTCGATGACCACCTCCGGTTCGCCGGGATTGTCCAGCCGCGCTTCAATATCCGGATAACGCACAACCTGCGTCAGCTCACCCACGTACAGGCTCCCCTCATGCAGAGCCACGCCACTCGGCATCTTGCGACCTTGCGCGATCGTATAAACCCGGCGATTGTCAGAAAACACGTCTTTAACGGCATAGACCTGCCCTTTGCGACGCGACCCGACAAACAGCGTGCCGTCGTCGGACAAAGCAAGTCCGCGCGCATTCGGCAGACCATCAACCAGTACTTCAATCTCGAACCCGTCAGGCAACTGAACATCCAGGTACGGCCCTTCTGACGTCTGAGCCATTGCAGGCGCGGCAGCCGCGAGCATGACAACCGGGAAGAAATAACGCATAAAAATCTCCAAAATACCGCTGGTTCGACAGCCTGAAGGCCCCACTAGTTCGTCAGCAAAACCAACGACAGCGATGGCCAGAAAATGATAATGAGCACAGCAACCATAAGCAGCAGCAGAAACGGCAACGTCGCCAGATAGACGCTGACGATCGGCTTATCAAAACGGTAGCTGGCAATAAAGAGGTTCAGGCCTACCGGCGGCGTCAGATAGCCGAGCTGCATCGTAGCCAGAAAAACAATGCCCAGATGCACCGGATCGACACCAAACTCGGCAGCCACCGGAAGGATCAGAGGCACGACCAACACGAGCGCCGAAAAAATATCGAGAATCGCGCCAAGGACCAACAGAAACAGGAACAACAAAAACAGAAAGCTGGTGCGGTCAGAGACCAGCTCGCTGACAAAGCCAATCAGCTGTTGTGGCACCTCGGCATCAATCATGTAATTGGTTGACGCCAGCGATGCGCCCAGAATCAGAAGAATACCGCCCACCAGTACCATCGACTCTCTGACAATTTTTGGCAAATCAAGCAGCCGGATCTCACGCTTAATCGCCACTTCAACAATCAATACATACAGCGCTGTCACGGCAGCCGCTTCTGACACCGCAAGGTAGCCCGAATAGATGCCCCCCAATACGATAACCGGCAGCGGAATCTCCCACATCGCATCAAGCAAAGCTCCGCCGACCTCGGACCACGAAAAATCACTGATCGGTTTACGGTTATCACGATTCATCCACAGGCAGTAGATGGCCATGATGGCCATCATCAAGACACCCGGAATAATGCCGGCAACAAACAGATCGTCGATCGAAACTTCAGCAACCACGCCATAAAGAATCAACGGCAGCGAAGGCGCAAATAGCAAGCCGAGGCTGCCGGCTGACGTGAGCAGTCCGAGATTAAAAGTGTCGGTATAGCCGGATTGCTTTAATGCCGGGTACAGCAACGCACCCAGAGCAATAATCGTCACGCCCGATGCACCGGTAAACGCGGTAAAAAATGAACAGGCAACAATAGCCACAATCGCAAGCCCGCCCGGCAACCAACCCATAAGCGCATTCGTTACCCGCACCAGGCGGTCAGGCGCGTTGCTCTCGCTCAGTATGTAACCGGCAAACGTGAACAACGGAATGGCGAGCAGAATCGGCATCTCGGCAATGCCAAACATCTCGATAGCAATGGCAGACAGCTCAATATCGCTGCGCAGGTAGCCGAGCATTGCGCCGCCGGCGATCAAAACAAAAAGCGGTGCACCAAGCAGCGCCAGCAGCACCATCAGAGCACCGGAGAGAATCAACGTTCCTCTCCGTCAGTCGTAAACAAGGCAACGATTCGGCGCAGCGCCCAAATCGCGTAGCGGTAACCGAGCAGACCAAATGCCAGTGGCAGGATTGCCTGAAACACCCAGGCCGGCAAATCAGTGAGAACCACATCTTCATACGCGTAGGACTCGCGCACGAACACCAGGCAATACCAGGCCAGCAAAAAGGAAACCGCAGACGTCAGTGCATTCATGGCAGCAAGGGTCAGCAAGCGGGGTTTCTCGGGCATGAACCGGGAGAGCACGTCGATCGCAATCTGTCGGTCATCACGTGCTGCAGCGACTGCGCCCAGCATCGCAACCCACAACACCATCAACCGCAGCGCTTCATCCGCCCAGGGAAATCCACCGGTGGAAAAGTTACGCAGAAAGATCTGACTGCTCGCCAACAGGATCATGGCGATCAACAAAGCGGCGAGCGAGATATTCTCTATCCAACGCCCCGCTGCCTCAGCACGTGCGAGCAAGCCTTCACTTCCGGCAGCCTCATTCAAAACGACAATCCACCGCTACCTTGTTTGCTAAAGGTTCTACTGAGCAGCACGATACTCAGCCAGCATCTTCTCAACACGGTCGAGCAACTCAGGACTGTAGTCACCTTCGTCCCAGATTTTGCGATTCGATGCCAGGACACGATCAGCCCACGACTCAATCGCACCCGGAGCCGGGTCGATAAACTCAATACCGTTGGCTTTCATTGCTGCTTCAGCCTTGATGTTGTCTTCCCGGTTGATCTCGTTGAAGCGCGCGTACGTGCGGCTCATGACCTCGCGAAACACGGCCTGATCCTCAGGTGACATTTTATCGAACGCCTTCTTTTCAACGGCCATAATGCCGAGCGCATAGGCGATCGGCTGTACCGTTACGTACTTCACTTTGGTGTACCACTGCAGCAACAGCGCCGCAGACGTCGGCGTGGCAACATAGTCGAGCAGCCCCGTTTGCAGACCGGTGAGCACGTCGGAGATCGGCAACACCACCGGCGACAGACTCATCGCTTCCATAGACGCATAAGTGACTGCATCACCCTCGGGCACCCAGGTTTTCTTGCCCTGCAAATCCTCGATGGTGCGGGCAGGCTCATTGCCCATTAAGTAAGCGAAGCCGCCGCCCGCAGAACCGAACGCAACCAGACCGGAGTTCTCCATATCAGCCATCAGGTCCGCATCGATTTTGCCTTGCACGTAATCGACTTCTTCCAATGATTCAAACAGCAAAGGCAAACCATAGATACTGAGATCCGGATAGCGTTCCAGCAGTCCGCTTGCTGCAAAGGCGCCACCCTGCAGCTGACCGATGCGCATCTTGCGAAGCACTTTGCGGTCATTACCCATTACTCCGCCGCCGTAGTACTTAACCTTCACACGGCCTTCGGTGCGTTCTTTGATTTCCGCCGCCGCCGCGCGCATGTCTGTCATCCAGACAGAATTCTCCGGGGCTACCGTGGCGATCTTGAACGTCTGAGCCTGTGCAATACCAGCACAGAGGAAACTCAATACAATCAGGTAGGCAGGTTTAAACTTGTTCATAGATTTCTCTTGCTTGAAGACGGGCAACGCTAACTTGGACACCATGCTATCAGAAGTATTCGTCGGCTGATTCCAGCAGGGCTTCAGCCTGCTGCTGAGCGATCACGTTGAACAGGGTTTTGCCTTCCTGCTCCACGGGAGCCGCGAGCACTTCATTGAGCAGCCGGTCGTGCAGCTCACGCTCATAAACCAACCTCGCATAGCTGCGGGCATACTCCACTTTTGCCGGCAGGTTCTCGCCATCGCTCATCTCAATCGCTTTTTCAAAATAGGCCCGGCCCTGCTCCGGCTTGCCGCCTAGCGCCGCCGGCCTCAGCGTATTTAATACTCCGAGGTACAGATACGTGTCGATCTCGTTACTGCCTGCGCCTATGTCCAAAAGATGCTCCATCGCAAACTCGATCTTCGGCAAATCAGCCAGCGCGACGTAGTCGTCACTGTTACTGCGAATGTAGGCGAGACTGGTCAGCGAATAGGTGTAAAGCTCTCCGGAGGCTTTGGCTTTGACCTTACTGATTTGCTCAACAAATTCCTCATACGACAAACCGGCCAGCTCGCAACCATTCTTATCCGCTGCACACAAAGCCCGGGAACCGTAATCGCGAGCCTGAGTGGTCAGCACGCTGGCCCGCGCAGGGTCATCAACAAACGCTGCACCATAAGCGGCATAGAGTTGCCCGCCCGCATCAAGCATCGCTGCGTTATCCGGTGACGAGATGATAAAACTGTCAATCAACAGCAGGTACGACGGAACGGCCTCACGAACCAGCTCCGGGTCCTGCTGCTCGAGCATCGCCGTAGTCAGATTATTGGCAAGCCCGGCACCGGCGCGGGATGCAATCGATGAGCAACCCGTCGACAACACCACCGACAAAACAACAGGCAACAAAAAACCCACACTGCCAAGGGCAGAGCGGGTTCTTGCTAAACCTGTCAAATCGAACAACTTATGCATACCGCGCACCGTTGAAGTCATTAACAAACTACCGAGACAGAAACTGACTCAAGCAGCTATGGTTTAAATTTTTTCTTTAATACGTGCAGATTTACCGCTGCGTTCGCGCAGGTAGTAAAGCTTAGCGCGACGGACATCACCACGACGCTTCACTTTGATTTCGGCAACCGACGGGCTGTAGGTCTGGAATACACGTTCCACACCTTCGCCGTGGGAAATCTTGCGAACGGTGAAGGCCGAGTTCAAACCACGGTTACGCTTTGCAATAACAACGCCTTCATAGGCCTGCAAACGCTCACGACCACCTTCACGAATACGAACCTGAACAACGACGGTGTCACCCGGACCGAACTCAGGAACCTCGCGGTTCATCTGTTCCGCTTCAATCTGCTTAATAATGTCGCTCATGACTTTAATCTCTATTGTGTCTTAAAGTTTTACCCGGCAGACAGCTCTTAACCTACGAGCTTTCTGCGATAAATTCCTGAAGAAGCTGTTCCTCTTCTTCGTTTAATTTTCTGTCTTTCAGCAAATCCGGGCGACGTTGCCAGGTTCTGCCTAAAGACT
>CAYLLI010000060.1:0-11799 GCA_964384295.1 uncultured Chromatiaceae bacterium | reverse complement strand
CGGCCTGGGTGTGTTGTTCATATGATCGTCACCGCGGAACACATGCGTAATACCCATATCGTGATCATCAATCACCACACTGAAGTGGTAGGTCGGCCAACCGTCAGAGCGAATGATGATCTGGTCATCGAGCTGCGAGTTTTCAAACGTGACATCGCCGCGAATCAGGTCGTTGACCGTGACGGTTCCTTCAGTCGGCGTTTTAAACCGCAACACCGGTGTGACGCCCTCGACCGGCTCTGTCCGGTCTCTGCAGCGGCCGTCGTAGCGGGGGTTCTCACCGCGGGCCGTCTGTTCGGCACGCATCGCTTCGAGTTCTTCTTTACTGCAGTAACAGTAGTAGGCGTGGCCCGACTCAACCAACTGGTCTGCCACCTCCCGGTAGCGGTCAAAGCGGTCCGACTGGAACACGGCCTCGCCATCGTAATCGAGCCCTGTCCATTCCATGCCGTCGAGAATGGCCTGCACCGATTCCTGTGTTGAGCGCTCCCGGTCGGTGTCTTCAATGCGCAACAGAAACTCGCCGCCGTGCTTGCGGGCATACAGCCAGCAAAACAATGCGGTGCGCACGCCACCAATGTGCAAATAACCGGTGGGACTCGGAGCAAAACGGGTACGAACGGACATGAAAGGGTCTCGACAATCTTGCGTGTTTGATTCAGGCGGCGAATTCTAGCAGACCGCGCGCGCAGCTGACCGCTGCAATCGCATGCTGACCGACGCAAATATCGGTCGGAATCCGGCAGAGCACGGTGTTTTTTGGCACACTGCGCCCAATGGCCGCTGACTCTGACAATCCGCTGACCCACCTGCTTCCCGCCGACATTCACAGCGTGTTCTCTGCCGCTTGCCCGGTCGAGGCCAATCTGCTGGGTGTCGAGACCGATCTCGCCAGAAAAATGGCAGAAAAACGCTACGACGAGTTCATTCACGGACGCCACTGCGCGCGGCTGGTATTGAAGGAGCTGGGTGTTGCTGAGGTCGCGATTGGCAAAGGCGACAACCGCCAGCCACTCTGGCCGGACGGCATCATGGGCAGCATCAGCCATACACAGCACTTTGCGGCCGCCGCGGTCGGCTTGCACGCAAGCTATGCCGGTATTGGCATCGATATGGAGTCAGCAACCCCGCTTGAGGAAAAACTGTTTAAAGCCATCTGCCGGCAGGAAGAGCTGGATGAGTTTGCCCAACTGGGACTGAGTCAGGAACAGGCCGGCATGCGCGCCAAACTGTTGTTTAGCATTAAAGAGAGCATCTACAAATGCCTGTGGCCGGAAGTGCGGCGGTTTATCGACTTCATTGAGATGCAGGTTGTGCTCGAACCGGACGGTTCAAGCTACCGGGCCATTCCGCACACCGACAAGGTCAGCGTTGCGAGGGTCGGCGAACTCGAAGGCCGCTACACGGAACACGGCACGCTGATTCTTTCCAGCGCCTGGCTGAAAGCTTAGAAAACTACTTCTTGCGGGAATACCGCGAACCTTTGCGACGGTCCTGACCGCAGCGGCGTTCCGGCCCGCTGTAGTTTAGATCGCTGTTCTGCCGGCGTTCCATAAAGCGCTGCTCAGGATGCGGTGAAGCCTCTCTGCGACAAATCGAACGCCGCAAAAACGTCATGACCCTCCACGCACGCATGATCACCCAGAAATAACACAAGCCCGCAAGCACAAACGCACCGGCCATAACGGCATCGGAAATGCCGAGATACATGCCGCCAAGTCCGACCATTAAGCCTGCAACAGCGAAGCCGGTCATGATGGCAACTGTCTCACCCACCGAGAAGCCGGCCAGTAAGAAGATGTGATGCAGATGTTCTTTATCCGCCTTGAACGGCGACCGCTTGTGCATGATACGGCGGACCATCATGCTGACCGCATCAAAGATCGGCACCATCAAGAACCACAGGGCCGCTGCGGGCGAAATGACCCGCGCCTCGCCCTGTGACATGCTGATAGCAAGCCAGGTCAGCGTCAGTCCGATCATCATGCTGCCGGCATCGCCCAAAAACACCCAGGCTTTGTCGCGCCAGAACGTACGCATATTGAACAGCAGGAACCCGGCGATGCTTGCCGCCATCACACAAATGATGGGGTCGTAGCTGCCCCAAAGCAGGTTCGCCGCGCCGAGGCCGAGCAATGATGTAAGTGACAGGCTGCCGCTCAGGCCGTCGAGACCGTCACACATATTGATCGCGTTGATGACACCGAGCGTTGCAAAGATCGTGAACGGTACGGACATCGCGCCGAGCGATAACACCCCACCCGCCGGATTGAGTTCACCGAGGTCGGTGAGCACAACACCTGCGCCAAACACCATAACCAGAGCTGCGGTCGTCTGTGCGCTGAAGCGAGCAACTGCAGAAAGATCTTTCAGGTCATCCCATACACCCACGACAATCAGAATCATCGCGGCAATCATGAAGGAGACCGAAGGGTTAATCAGGTGGCTGTCCGGGCGCGCAAACACCAGGTCACCGGTAAGCAACAGAATCAGGCTCAGGAATATTGAAACGCCACCGATCAGCGGCACACTGCCGGTGTGACTTTTACGGGCATTAGGGACATCAACCAAACCGACGCGAACCGCAATCGGTCGCAGCAGTACGATCATGCAGGACGTGACTATGAACGCCAGCAGAGAGAGTGTGATTGGTGTCATTAAAACGATTTTTCCGTCTACCCGCGACCGAGTGTATCGTTTCGAGTCATCATCTAAAAGGACTACAGAAGTTTTTTTCAGGCGCATTGCTGTGCGGCATAAATCCATTGATTCCATGGACTTAGCTTTGCCTGCAAGCCTCTTTTTAAAGGCAATCTAAACTATTGTTGATTATGTAAAATACTCGACTAGTGCAAATCGCCAATCAGTTGGAGCCGAGGCCGGGAAAACGATCAAATGACGCTTTAAAACCAAAGAATTGGGGCTTGCTTCAAACAAATTCCCTTCACTTAGTCTTACAATGCCCACTTCTCTTACAGACACGCTTAGCCGGATGCGATTACCGGTGGCGGGAACACACGACACGGATGGTTTCATGCACAGCATAAAAATGGCACTCGCTCTGGTTCTGCTAACCGTTGGGTTCAGCAATATTGGTTTCGCTGCAGAAGGTGATGACCTGGTCGCCGCCAAGAAGCTTGACCCCTACACCGTCAACCCGGGCGACGTACTAACGATTTCGGTCTGGAAAGAGCCGGACCTGCAGGCTGATGTGCTGGTAAGACCGGATGGTTACTTCAGCTTCCCGCTGGCCGGAGAGATTGAAGCCAATCGCAAAACGGTGGACGAGATCCGTATCGCCGTTACTGAAAAGCTCAAGCGCTTTATTCCCGACCTGGTAGTGACAGTGTCAACCGTGCAGATCGGCGGCAACAAAGTTTACGTGATTGGTCAGGTAAACAGACCCGGCGATTTTCTGGTGAATCCGCGCGTTGATGTGATGCAGGCGCTGGCCCTGGCAGGCGGCATGACACCGTTTGCCGACGTCAACGACATTCGCATTCTGCGCCGCGAAGGGCATGTTCGAAAAGCCATCCCTTTCCGCTTCCGCGATCTTGAGCGCGGCAAGAACCTGGAGCAAAACATCATCCTGCAACCCGGTGACGTGGTTGTCGTGCCGTAATAAACCCCGTGTTTCCAGCCACTTTCTTCCACCGCACGGCAGCCTCTTCGCTGCTCGCCGCACTCTGCCTCGTTTGTATGAGTTCAGCTCAGGCAGACTCGTGGAACACTAAAGCCGACGTGTCGGCCAGCTGGCTGTACAACGACAACCCGACATTGCGCCCGGATAGCTCGCAGTTTCGCAGAAACGAAACCAACTTTGGCAGGGTGCAGGCTCGCGGCGTGATCGAGTATGCAAACCCGAAGCTGAGCTTTGACCTGGCACCCAGAATTTCCCGCACCTACTTTCCGGATGAGGAAAACAAAGACCTCGAGACCACGGACTTTTTCGTTGAATCAAACACCCGCTACGACATGGTGCGCAACGACCTTAGCCTCTTTCTCGACTACAGAAACGTCGGCCTGCTGACCGATGAATTTGGTGACGGCGTCGACAACAGCCCCGGAGGCGGTGGCTCAGGCAACACCCTGCGTGTCGATGACCGGGTGCAACGCTACAGGATCATCCCTGAGTGGCGCTTTGATGTAACGCGGCGCGATAGCATCTCTTTCTCACTCAACTTTTTTGGCCAGGACTACAAGCTTGAGAAAACCAACCGCGCAGACAACCGGAACTTGCAGGTTGAAGTGTCCTATGACCGGGCACTAACAGACCGCTGGCGCGCTGGAATCACGGCTGCCGTCCGACGCTTCAACTCTGACCGGCTGGCGCCGATCGCTGACATCGACATCGTGCTGGAAAACAACTCAGAGAGTGAGGGAGCGACTTTAAATCTCAGCTACGTGTTCAGCGAACGCACCAATATGGGGCTCAGCGTCGGCCGGACCAACACCTCCACCGAAACCGACGTGTTCTTCCAGATCGCGCCCGGCGTGCCGCTGGTTAGCCGACGCGAGGCCGACATTGTCAACACCATCTACAACTTCTCGGTCAATCATCAGGGCGCACGCAACAGCTTTAGCTTGCTGCTCAGCCGGGGCATCGTGCCGTCCTCTCTCGGTTTCGAAAACACCCAAACGTCGCTGAACTTTTCCGCCCGGCGCAGGCTGTTAGAACAGCTCACGGGTTCACTGGTCATCAATGCGTTTGATCAGGAAGCGGTGAACTCGGCGCAGCGCACAAACTTTCAGTACCGGCTGTTGAGTGCGAGTGGCACTCTGGCGTGGCGCTTTACACGCAGCTGGGTAGTCAGTGCAGTCTATACCTACCGGCAAAACAACAACGGGTTCGGCAATAGCAATCTGCGTGGCGAGTCGAATCAGTACGGCATGACTCTGACTTACCGATGGGATTAGAACGAAGTTCTAGCCTTCAATAATCATGTCGGGTGCGGTGTACTCGTAGGTCCAGTCCAATGACGGGCGCACCACGCCCTTCGGTTTACCTTCCCACCATGCGGTACCAAATGCCGTGTTGTTTTCATCGATCACGTTGAAAGCGACCACATCAGACTCACGAAACACCAGCTCCTGGCGGTTCATTGCCCGCATCACCACACGCACATAGTGAGTGCCCTCCGCCAAAAACTCCGGCGGCACCCAACACACCGTTGAATAACGACCGACTTCCCGCGGCACCGACTCAAACTGCCGGTTCGAATCGGCGGATGAGAACAAATCAATGCCACCGTCGGAAACCATCGTAATGTAAGGGCTCAACTTGTGCCCGGGTTCGAGCACATCAAACGTAATCTGAATCCCCATCGGATGCCCGATATCGATCGTCCCTGTCGGCGTTCCGGCCTCAGAAACCACCTTCACTGAATGCAATCGCACGGTATCGTCGCCCGGCGCCTCCGCCGGATCGGTCCACACCTTTTCTGCAGAACTGCCGCCGCCGGCAGTCATATACGTGTAGACAACATCGGCAATCGGGGCATCCTGCAGCAACTGCCCGCCTTTCATGAACAAGCCGCGATTACACAACCGGGCCACCGCCGACATATTGTGCGACACGAACATCACGGTTCTGCCCCGCTCGCCGGCCTCACCCATCTGATTCAGGCACTTGCGCTGGAATTCTGCATCGCCGACCGCAAGAACCTCGTCGACAATCAATAAATCCGGCTCAAGATGTGCCATCACCGCAAAGGCAAGTCGCACCGACATGCCGCTTGAATAGCGTTTAACGGGAGTATCAACAAACTTACCGACACCCGAAAACTCGACGATCTCATCGAACTTTGCATCGACCTCACGCTTGCGCATGCCGAGCACGGTACCGCTCATGTAAATGTTTTCCCGCCCGGTCAACTCGCCATGAAAGCCGGTGCCTACTTCAAGCATGCAGCTCACGCTGCCACGCACCTGCAAACGGCCCTTGGTCGGTGGTGTAATCCTTGAAATCACTTTCAACAAGGTGGACTTGCCCGCACCGTTCGCGCCGACAACACCAATCAACTCACCCTGCTCTACATCAAACGATACGTCCTGCAGCGCCCACAGAATGTCACTGCTTCTCTGATTGCCGCTCAGTTCTGCGTCGGTGAACGTGTATAGAGAACGGTATTTGCGGAGATTCGCCAGCGGCTTCTTCATCAGACGCACTAACGGATTGCTCGCATTAGCTGCGGTCACCTGTGGCACGCCGATGCGATACAGCTTGCTGACATTCTCAACAGACAGTGTGAGTTTGCTCATCAGATAACGTCCACCACCACGCGTTCCATGCGCCGGAAATAGACCCCGCCGGTAATCACGAGAAACAATAAGACCAAAAAGCCGCTGATCAGCGAGTCCCAGCGAATAAACATTTCAGGCGACGCGCCCAGCATCGCAGAGCGAAAGCCTTCAATAACGCCAACTATAGGATTCAACACATACCAGGGCCGCATAGATTCAGAGATATACGTCGACGGGTACAGAATCGGCGCGGTGTAGATCAACATGCGCATGAAGTAAGACATCACAATCCCGACGTCACGATAGCGAATGGCCAAGGAAGATAGCCATAAACCAAAGGCCAGCGGCACCATCATCATCATGACCAGCAGCACTGGCAACAGCAGAATACTTTGCGTTGGCACGACCTTGTAATACAGCATCACGCCAACCAGCAGCACCAGCGAGATACCAAAGTTTACAAGCCCTGCAATGATCGGCGTCAGTGGATAGATGACCCGCGGGAAATAGATTTTTCCGAGCATGGCCGCGTTGCCAATCAGACTGCCCGCGGAACCGGTCATCGTGCCACTCATATAGGACCACGGAACGATGGCGATGGTGGAGAACAACAGATACGGAACACCGTCGGAGCCGACCTCAACCAAATTGCCAAAGATAACGGTAAACACGAGTATCTGGATCGCCGGTTGCACCAGCGCCCAGGCGAGGCCACCGACACTCTGGGCATAAGCAACTTTAATCACCCGCCAGACCGTCAGGAACAGAAGGTCACGGTATTGGTTCAACTCGCCAAAGTCGACAAACCCCCAGGTTCGTTTTGAATCAATAACGACCAGAGGCGGCTCTTCTGTTTTATCAACCATCGACAGGACCAATCCTTGGAAACCAACCGCATCTTACCCTGCAGTAAGCACCGCTTTGGTGCCTGCCGGGGTCAGGCGGCATGAAAACGCTAACACTAGCCAATTAATACACTCATTGCAGCGAAATAGTCGACACTAATCGGATCACAACGCAATTTTAACGTCGCATTCCGGACTAGCCGGACTGACGGCCGATCGCAAAATACTGAATTCCCTCTGCTTTAACCGCCATCGGGTCGTACAGGTTGCGGCCGTCAAAGATCACCGGGTGGCGCAGACGCTCTTTAATCAGATCGAAATCAGGGCTACGGAACTCGCGCCATTCCGTCATGATGACGAGCACATCCGCACCATCCAAAGCGCCCTCGGCAGTTCCGCACACTTTAAGGCCCTCGGCATCCCCGAAGATGCGCCGCGTTTCGTCCCGCGCCTCCGGATCATAAGCCCGCACCTCACCACCGGCATCAAGACACGCTTGAATGAATACTCTGCTCGGTGCCTCGCGCATATCGTCGGTATTAGGTTTGAACGACAACCCCCACAGCGCAATGGTTTTGCCCTCAAGCGAACCGTCAAAATACTCCGACACTTTTTGTGCCAGTACCTGTTTTTGACGATTGTTCACACCTTCCACGGCCCGAATCAGCTCGGCGTCGTAGCCGACGGTGTCGGCAATACTCTCAAGCGCACGCACATCCTTCGGAAAGCACGACCCTCCATACCCGGCGCCGGGATAAATAAACTCATAACCAATGCGCGGGTCAGAGCCAATGCCAATACGGACGGCTTCAATATCTGCACCCAGGCGCTCAGCAAGATTCGACATTTCGTTCATAAACGAGATTTTCGTGGCAAGCATCGCGTTGGCAGCGTATTTCGTGAGTTCGGCCGAGCGCTCATCCATGACAATCATACGAATGTGATTGCGGTTAAAGGGTTCATAAAGCCGGACCAACAGGTTGCGCGCGCGCTCGCTGTCCGTACCGATAATGATGCGATCCGGCTTCATGAAGTCTGAAACCGCGGCACCTTCTTTCAGAAATTCAGGGTTCGACACAACGTCGAATTCAACAGCTGCGTTCCGCTTTGCAAGCACATCGTCAATGACGTTCCGCACTCTCGAAGCGGTGCCAACCGGAACCGTCGACTTATTCACCACCACCTTGTAGGAATTCATATGGGTGGCAATCGTTTCTGCGACGGCAAGCACGTACTGCATATCGGCAGACCCGTCTTCATCCGGTGGCGTACCGACCGCAATAAACTGAATGTCACCATGAGCAACGCCTTCTTCAAGGTCGGTGGTGAATTGCAGCCGGCCTTTGGCGAAGTTGCGTTTCACGATGTCACTGAGACCGGGCTCAAAGATCGGAATCTCACCGCCTTTGAGTTTTTCAACCTTCGCGGCATCGACATCAACGCAGACAACGTGATTGCCCGTTTCAGCGAGGCACGCGCCGGAAACCAAACCGACATACCCTGTACCGTGCACGGTAACTTTCATAACCAAAACCGTTGAAATAAGTGCATAAATTGAGCGTCAGTGTACTTTGAGCCGATGTCAGCGGCAATCAGGCTCAGACTAGTCCTGCTGCCATTCCCGAATCAGGGAGACAATATTGCGCGAGTCTGTCGAACGGATGTCGCCGGCAAGCAATGCCTCGTACTTGTTCGTCAGAACCTTGCCGAGCTCAACACCCCATTGATCGAACGGGTTGATGTTCCAGAGTACGCCGAGGACAAACACCTTATGCTCATACAGCGCCATCAGGCCACCAAGAGTGTGCGGGTTTAACTCATGCAAAACCAACACATTGCTCGGCACGTTGCCTGGTTGCACCCGGTGCGCCGCGTTGTCAGCGCTGCCCAGTTCGTGTTCACGACGGCCAGACTTCAGCGCCTCTGCCTGAGCCAGCATACTGGCCAGAGCCACGTCATGCTGACCCTCTGCATTGTGCCCCGAGTAGTTGGGGCCGGGCTTTGCTACCGCAAAGAAATCGACCGAACTGCGCAACGTTCCCTGGTGCAATGCCTGCATAAACGAGTGCTGAGCGTTGGAACCATTCATTCCCCAGACAGCCGGTGAGGTGTTGTAGTCGACCGGAGTGCCGTCGACCCGCACCGACTTCCCGAGACTCTCCATCTCGAGCTGCTGGATGTAATCCGGAAAGTAATGCAGGCGCCGGTCATACGGCAGAAACAGGTGGTTATTCTTGCGCAGAAAATCGCGATTCCAGAAATCCACAAGTGCCAGCATGACTGGCATATTCTGCGCCCACGGTGTTCCGCGGAAATGGCGATCCATTGCGGCGGCACCCGCCAGCATCTGCATAAACGCATCACGCCCGATAGCAATCGCCACAATTAAACCGATGGCAGACCACACAGAGTAGCGGCCACCCACCCAGTCCCAGATACCAAAGCGCGAGCTATCGGCGATACCGAACTCGTCCATCGCGGCGCTGTTCACCGAAACGGCGGCGAAATGGTGCGCGATCGCCTCTTGCGAATACTGCTCGATGAACCACTCACGGGCTGCATGGGCATTGAGCATTGTTTCGCGGGTCGTAAATGTTTTTGAACACACAATAAACAATGTGGTTTCGGGGTCGATCGAGTGCAGCGTGATATCCAGGTCCTGACCGCCGGCACCGGAAATAAAATGGCACTCAAACCCGGACGAGTAACCCAGCGCGTCGGTTGCCAGCAGCGGTCCGAGGTGTGACCCGCCAATACCGATGTTTACAACCGTATTGATGCGTTTGCCCGTATGCCCGGTTATCTCACCCGACCGGATCGCTTCGGCGAAGTCCAGAAACCGGTCACGCTCAGCAGTAACGGCAGGCATGACGTTCTCATCATCGATGTGAAAACGGTCGTCCGGAGCAGCACGCAGCGCCATGTGCAACGCCGCTCTGTTCTCGGTCCCGTTCACCCGCTCACCCGCGAAAAATGCCGCGCTCCGATTAGCGAGCTGTTGCTCTTCAGCAAACGCAATGAGCGCGTCACGGGTATCTGCATCCAGCAGCTGTCGCGAGTAGTCGAGCGCGATGCCCTGATGAATCAATGTGCAGTCATCGAAGCGGGTGTCGTTTGCAGCAAACAGGTCGTCAACCCTACGCCCTCTGAGGCGGGCAGCATGCAATTCAAGTTTGGCGCGCGTACTTTCTTTCACTGACTGATCCGACGGTTAACTCTGCTGGTAGTACTCAAGGTACCACTCGACAAAATTTTTCACGCCCTCCTCAACCGAGGTAGCGGGACGATAACCGACATCATCGATCAGGTCCTGAACATCCGCATAAGTATCAGGCACATCGCCCGGCTGCAGCGGCAACAGATTCTTCTCCGCCTCCTTACCGAGACAATCCTCCAGAACCTCAATGTAGTGCAGCAACTCAACCGGCTGACTGTTGCCGATGTTGTAAATACGGTATGGCGCTGTGCTGGTGCCCGGGTCAGGGCTGTCGGATGACCACCCCGGATTAGGTGCCGCAACGTTATCCAGCGTTCGCAGAATGCCCTCAACGATGTCATCGATGTAAGTAAAGTCGCGCCGATGCTTACCGTAATTAAAAACATTGATCGGCTTACCGGCAAGAATATCGCGGGTAAACAGAAACAAGGCCATATCCGGGCGGCCCCAGGGACCATAAACGGTAAAAAACCGCAGGCCCGTCGTCGGCAAGCCGTAGAGATTTGAATACGTGTGTGCCATCAGTTCATTGGCTTTTTTCGACGCGGCGTACAAAGACAACGGATGATCGACATTGTCGTGAATCGAAAACGGCATCGACGTATTGGCGCCATAAACGGATGACGAACTGGCGTAGACCAGATGCTCGATCTCGTGGTGCCGGCAGCCTTCAAGAATGTTCAGCGTGCCCACAATATTGCTGTCGATATAGGCACGGGGGTTTTCAATGGAATAACGCACGCCAGCCTGCGCAGCCAGGTGCACTACCCGATCAAACTTTTCAGCCTCAAACAAAGCCTCAACGCCGCCGGCATTCTCAAGCTCAAGCTTGTGAAAAGAAAACGCTGCGTGCGGCTCAAGCAACGCGAGCCTCGCGTGCTTCAGATTAACGTCGTAGTAGTCATTGATATTGTCGAGACCAACAACCTGATCACCGCGATCGAGCAGCCGTTGTGCGACATGCGAACCGATAAAGCCGGCGGCTCCGGTGACTAAAACTTTCATTTGCGGCGCCCCCTTACCAAGCGCGATACCCGGATCACAGCATAACCAAGTGCGCGGCGCAGCGCACGGCTGTCAAAGCACGGTTACAGGCGGCCATCGATCGTGTCTGCGTCGAGCACATACTTGATGTCATAGACGACATGGATGTCCCGGCACAGCGCATGAATGTCGTCAGCCGACATTGCACGGAACTCATCGTGAGCAACCGCCATGATCACAGCATCGTACTCGCCGCCGGTCGGCAGCTCCGTTTTCAGCTGCAAATTGTATTCCGCCTCAACGACAGCAGGATCTGCCCACGGGTCGTAAACATCAATGGTGGAACCGTAGGACGCAAACTCATGCACCAGATCGACCACCCGGGTATTGCGAACGTCGGGACAGTTCTCTTTAAACGTGACGCCCATGATCAGGATTTTAGCGTCGGGCATGCTGATACCGCGGGTTACCATTAACCGAACCACTTCGGTTGCAACATGAATACCCATA
>CAYLLI010000059.1:0-11816 GCA_964384295.1 uncultured Chromatiaceae bacterium | reverse complement strand
CGTCAGCGACAACATCGGCAGTTTCGCAACGGCCTACTATGATAAGAGCGCCGAGATCAAAGGCGTGCCGGATGACATCATCGACAAGATTGTCGCACACGGCACGTCGGCATCATCCACGGACAACATTCAAGCGGAAGTGGAACGGTTTAAAGCTTTTGCCGCAGCAGGCCAGAATGAAATTGCACTGAAAGTTTACGGCGATCCGGCGAAAGCCATCGAAGCGATTGGCGAGCACATTGTGCCCGCGCTCGCCTAAACCTTGCGCAAATGCGGGAACAACAGCACGTCGCGAATTGACGGCGAGTCCGTCAAAAACATCACCAACCGGTCGATACCGATACCGAGCCCTGCCGTTGGCGGCAGCCCGATTTCCAATGCGTTGATGTAGTCGGCATCAAAGAACATCGCCTCATCATCACCGGCATCTTTCTGCTCCACCTGATGCCGGAACCGTTCCGCCTGATCTTCCGCGTCGTTTAACTCGGCAAACCCGTTTGCCAGCTCACGACCGTGGACGAAAAATTCAAAGCGGTCCGTGAGCCACGGATCTTCAGTGGTGCGGCGGGCCAGCGGCGAGACCTCAGCCGGATAGCCGGTGATAAAGGTCGGCTCAAAGAGCTGGTCTTCCACCGTTTTTTCAAAAATCTCGAGCAACAGTTTGCCGTTGCCGTAACCGTCTTCGACATGGATCTCCATGTCGTCGCAGACTTTGGCGAGATAGTCGCGATCGCGCAAACGGGTAGCGTCGAGTTCCGGATTAAATGCCATCACCGATTCTTCAACCGTCATCCGTTTGAACGGCTGCGACAAATCGTATTCGCGCTCGTCGTAAACCACTGTCGTTGAGCCCAGCACCGCTTCAGACACACTGCGGAACAGGTTCTCGAGCAGGTCCATCAGCACCTGCTCATCGGCATACGCCATGTAGAGTTCCAGCATCGTGAACTCAGGATTGTGACGCGTCGACACGCCCTCGTTTCTGAAGCTGCGGTTAATCTCGTAGACGCGCTCAAATCCACCCACCACCAATCGCTTCAGATACAGCTCGGGTGCAATGCGCAGATAAAACTCGGCATCCAGCGCGTTGTGATGCGTAATAAAAGGACGCGCCACCGCACCACCGGGAATGGCGTGCATCATCGGCGTTTCGACTTCGAGAAACTCCATCGCATCGAGATACGAACGAATGTGGCGCACGACCTGCGAACGTCGCTGAAACACTTCGCGCGACTCTTCGCTCATGATCAGATCAACGTAACGCTGCCGGTAGCGGGTTTCCTGATCCGACAGGCCGTGGTACTTATCCGGCAACGGCCGCAATGACTTCGTCAGCAGATGCAGCTCAAGCACCTTGACCGACAGCTCACCCGTTTTCGTACGGAACAAAACGCCGCGCGCCCAGATGATGTCGCCCAGATCCCAGGTCTTAAAACTCTTGTAGACGTCTTCACCGACGGCATCGCGCTGAATAAACAACTGCAGCTTGCCACTGCGGTCCTGATAGGTGGCAAAGCTGGCCTTACCCATCACCCGCCGGGTCATCATGCGACCGCCGACCTGCACTTCAACATCCTCGCTTTCGAGCAGCTCATTACTGTGTTCCGCGTAGTTGGCCTGCAGCTGACCGGCCAGCGCATTGCGGCGGAACTCATTCGGAAACGTAAAGCCATCCTCACGCAGTGCCGCCAGCTTTTGCCGGCGCTCGGCGACCAGCTTGTTCTCATCAATCGGATTGGCGTTGTTTTCAGACATAGTTACAAACCTTGCTACAAACCTTGTTTAAGGCTGGCTTCAATAAATTGGTTCAGCGATCCGTTTAAAACAGCATCGGTGTTGCCGGTCTCCACTCCTGTACGCAGGTCTTTAATGCGCGACTGATCAAGCACGTAAGACCGAATCTGGCTGCCCCAGCCAATGTCAGACTTGGAGTCTTCCACGCTCTGCAACTCGGCATTGCGCTTTTGCTGTTCATACTCATACAGCTTTGACTTCAACTGCTTCATCGCCGTGTCGCGGTTTTTGTGCTGCGAGCGATCGTTCTGACACTGCACCACGATGTTCGTCGGCAAATGCGTTATTCGAACCGCAGATTCCGTCTTGTTAACGTGCTGACCGCCCGCACCGCTCGCCCGGTACACATCAATCCGCAGGTCCGCCGGATTGATCTCAATCTCGATATCGTCTTCCACCTCGGGCGCAACAAATACCGCGGAGAACGAAGTGTGCCGACGGTTGCCGGAATCGAACGGCGACTTGCGCACCAGCCGGTGCACGCCTGTCTCTGTCCGCAACCAGCCAAACGCGTAGTCGCCTTTCACGTGCACGGTCGCACTCTTAATGCCCGCCACTTCGCCGGCAGAAACCTCGATCAACTCCGCATCGAAACCGTTCTGCTCGGCCCAACGCAGGTACATGCGCAGCAGCATCTCGGCCCAGTCCTGCGCCTCGGTGCCACCGGAGCCGGACTGAATATCGAGAAACGCGCTGGACGAATCAGCGGGACCTGAAAACATCCGCTGAAACTCCAGCTTCTCGATATCGGCCTGCAACGAACTCAGGTCAGCAACGACGCTGTCGAGCGTTTCCTGATCGTCTTCGGCCTCAGCCAGTTCGAGCAACTCAGCCGCGTCCTCAACCGACTGGTCCGCACGCTGCAGAATGCCGACGACATCCTCAAGTTTGGCACGCTCTTTGTTCAGCGTTTCAGCGCGCTTCGGGTCACCCCAGACTTCCGGGTCTTCCAGTTCCTGATTGACGAGCTCTAAGCGTTCCTGCTTACCCTCGAAGTCAAAGATACCCCCTCAACGCAGCAGTGCGTTCACGAAGGTCTGTCAGGCTGGCTTTGATCTGGCCCGTTTCCATGATTCGTCGTTAATCCGTTAAATAATGAGAATGTGGATGCTAGTCGGATTGCATATGTTCCACAACCAATTGCACAGTGCGCCGGCCGCGAAACTCATTGACATCCAACCGGTACGCCATGCGATACAAACCGTCGGTGCTGCCGCTTTCACGCCGCGGCAACTCCTCACGGTTAAACGCGATCGCGTCAATCTCGGGGCCGCCATCCGCGTGCTGCACCTTCAACTTCAGATGCCGCCCGCCAACAATACGCTTGTCAGTCACCCTGAAACGGTTGTCAAACAACGGTTCGGGGAACCCCTGCCCCCATGGCCCGCCGCTGCGAATCGCCTCGGCCAGGTTCAGCTGCATATCGGCGATGGGAAGCTCGCCGTCGGATACCAGCACACCGACGTCACTGATACTGTCCTGAAAGCGGCCGACTTCCTGATCAAACGCACGGCTAAAATCCGCCAAACGGTCCAGCGGCAAACTGAGCCCTGCGGCCATCGCATGCCCGCCGAAGCGTTCAATCATTCCCGGATACTGCGCATCGATATTGGCCAGAACATCCCGCAAATGCACCCCCTTGACCGAACGACCGGAACCCTTCAGTTCGTTGCTGCCCGGTTCCGAGGGAGCAAAGGCGATCGACGGTCGCCGGACCCGGTCGCGAATTTTGTTCGCCACCAAGCCCACAATGCCCTGATGCCAATCCGCATCAAACACGCTGTAGCCCCACTCCGGTCCGCCGCTGAGTTGCTTTTCGAGCTGATCCAGATGCAGGTCGGCATCCTGCTGCATCTGATCCTGCAACTCACGCCGGTCCTGGTTCAGCTGATCCAGTTCCAGCGCCATCTCACGGGCAGTTGCCGCATCGGGTGCGAGCAAACAATCGATACCGCGTGACATATCGTCCAGCCGGCCTGCTGCATTCAGGCGTGGCGCGATACCAAACCCGAGGTCCGAAGCGACGGCATTGCTGATATTGCGTTTAGCCACATCAAACAGCGCCTGAATGCCGGGGCGACTTTGGCCGGCACGCATACGCGCCAGCCCCTGCGAAACCAGAATCCGGTTATTCCTGTCGAGCTCAACGAGGTCGGCTACCGTGCCTAACGCGACCAAATCCAGACATGAAAGTGGTGCCTGACGTGCCACATCCGCACTGATCACATGCTGCGCAGCCAGTTCGCGACCGAGTGCCGCCATGACGTAAAAGGCTGTGCCAACGCCTGATAGCCATTTGCTGCCGAACTCCGCATTGTCCGGCGCGTTCGGGTTCACCAACGCGGCGGCTTCCGGCAACTCTGCGCCCGGCAAGTGATGATCGGTTACGACGACGTCGATACCGAGCTCATTCGCCCGCGCCACTCCGGCGACGCTGCTGATGCCATTGTCGACCGTCACAATGACATCAGGAGAAAGTTGCGCAGCTGCATCGGCGATACCGACCGAGAGTCCGTAACCGAACTTGAAGCGGTCAGGCACCATATAATCGAACCGCGCAAAGCCGAATGCCGACAAACAACTGATAACGACAGCGGTTGCGGTCGCCCCGTCCGCATCGAAATCGCCGAGCACGAGCACCTTCTCAGAGTCGGTGCGCGCCCGGGCCAGTCGCTGCGCGGCTTTTTTAACGCCCTGCAATTGCCCGACCGGAATCATGCCGGCAAGACCGGGACTCAGGTCTTCCGGACTGCAATTGCGCGCGGCGTAGATGTGCTGCAAGACGGGTGGAATGCCGGCAGGCCAATGCGCGGGGATGCTCGCCTGCTTGCGGCGACGAATTTCTGTAGTCACTGAATGCCTCTGCAACTGGGTTAGCGTTCGACGACGGTGCCGCTCAGGACCGCGGCAAATATGACGTCGGGTTCACGGGCTGCCCGTTCTTACGAATCTCAAAATGCAGCAGCACCTGACGTGACGTGGTCTGCCCCATCAACGCAATCCGTTGACCGCCGGTCACACTGTCGCCTTCATTAACCAGCAACTCGGAGTTGAAGCCGTATGCACTTAAATAGGTGTCGTTGTGTTTAATGATCAGCAAATTGCCGTAGCCTTTCAGCGCATTGCCGGCGTACACAACGACACCACCGGATGCCGCTTCGATCGGCTGACCGTAACTGCCGCCGATATGAATACCGGAGTCCGTTTTTACCGACTGTTTATAACCGGCCACCACTTTGCCGCGCGTCGGCCACTGCCAGCCGTTCACTTTTTGCTCGGGCGGCGGTTTGTAGACCGGCAGTGGTTTTGAAGACCGCGCGGCGGCCCGCTCGCGGTTGGTGACGGTTGGCTCAGAGCCCGGCTCAACAGGCACCAAACTGATCACCTGCCCTTCGTTGATCAATGTGCCGTCGCCAAGGTTGTTCCACTGAGCCAGCTCGCGGTAATCAACACCGTATTGCCAGGCAATCGAGAACAGCGTGTCGCCGGGCTGCACCACGTGATAGCCGCTCGGCCAGTTCAGCGTGCCACTGCTGCATGCCGCAAGCAGTGCACAACTAACAACCAGCCAAAACCATCTCACCACGGCTAACTCCGCAACAGGAAATACGCCACAACGATCAACGCGACAACCACCCAGCCAATGACATCAACGTACTGCCGGAGCCGGGCTTCAAACGCCGGCCCTCCCAAACGAATCAGACCGGCGACCAAAAAGAATCGTGCGCCCCTGCCAACGGCAGATGCAATCACAAAGGGCACAAACAGCATCGACATCGCACCCGCCGCAATCGTAAAAATCTTGTACGGAATGGGTGAAAAGCCGGCGATAAATACCGCCCAGAAACCCCATTCGGTAAACCAGTCACGCGCATGCTGATAGGTATCCCACTGGCCCCAGTCTTTCAGCAACGGCTCAATCATGTCGAGTGCAAAAGCGCCGATCGCAAACCCCAGCATGCCGCCGGCGACCGATGTCAGGGTGGTAATCGTCGCCAGTCGCCACGCACTCGCCGGTTTAGCCAGCACCATGGGTGCGAGCATGACATCCGGCGGAATCGGAAAAAACGACGACTCGGCAAAACTTAAACCGCCCAGATACCACGGCGCCTGCGGGTGGCGCGACCACTCAAGCGTTTTGTCCATTAAACGCGAAAAGAACTTCACAGCAAGACCGCCCTCATGAATCGTCGACCATCGGGACGAAGGCGACCTTACCCAGCTTTTCCTGCACAAAACCGTCGTCTGTTGCGGTAATTCGCAGCAATGTCTGAGCCGTTTCCTGTTGCCCCACCGGCATGATCAAACGTCCGCCGGGAGCTAACTGATCCAGCAGCGCCTGCGGCACGGACTCCGGTGCGGCAGTCACAATGATGCCGTCAAACGGCGCCTGCCCGGGCCAGCCACGGTGACCGTCATCGCGGCGCAAGCGAATGTTGGCTACGTTTAATGCCGACAAACGTTTGCGGGTTTCCTGCAGCAGCGGTGCGACGCGCTCGATCGAATAGACAAACCCGACGAGCGGTGCCAACACGGCGGTCTGGTAACCGCAACCGGTGCCAATCTCCAGCACTTTCTTCATCGGCCGGAGGGTGCCGTCGGGATTCTCCAACAAAGCTGCCGTCATCAAAGCCACGATTAACGGCTGGGAGATCGTCTGACCAAACCCGATCGGCAGCGCATCGTCTTCGTAAGCACGACTGGCAAGTGCTTCCTGAACAAACAAATGCCGCGGTACCGCCCGAATCCGCTCCAGAATTTCAGGGTTCTTAATACCGTTGTCGGTGAGACGCGCAATGAGTCGTTCGCGCGTGCGGGCCGACGTCATGCCGATGCCCTCAACGTGCATTTGCATTCCTCAGGGATTGAACTGGCCGCACGCGAACTACTCCGACAAATCCTGAGGCAGCCAGGCTGCCAACGCGTCAATGTGATCGTAACGGGTCAGATCCACTTTCAGCGGTGTTACAGACACGCGGTTGTGTTCGATCGCATAGAAGTCAGTGCCCGGTCCTGATTCCTGACCGTCGCCGGCTGGCCCGACCCAGTAGACATCGCGGCCTTTCGGGTCTTGCATCGGGATGACCGGCTCCGAACGGTGGCGATTGCCCAGACGGGTCGACTCAAAACCCTGCAGCTCGTGATACGGCACATCCGGCACATTCACGTTCAACACCGTATCCGCCGGCAAAGGCTCATCGACCAGGCGTTTGACGAGATCGCGGGCTGCCTGGGCGGCGGTATCAAAATGACTCGGATTCTCGCCCACCAGTGAGATGGCAATCGCCGGCAAACCGAGAAAACGGCCCTCGACAGCGGCCGCAACCGTGCCCGAATACAGCACGTCATCACCGAGGTTTGCACCGTGATTAATACCGGAGACGACCATGTCGGGGTCTTCGTCTAACAGACCGGTAATGGCCAGATGCACACAGTCGGTCGGCGTTCCGCTAACAAAGTAGATGCCATCGCGGGTTTGGTTCACCCGCAACGGCATATCCAGTGTCAGTGAATGGCTCGCGCCGCTCTGATTCCGGTCCGGTGCAATAATCGTCAGCTCGCCCAGGTCTTTCAGACCCAGCGCCAGCGTGGCCAGACCTTCGGCGTGATAGCCGTCATCATTGCTCAGCAAGATTCGCATCAAATTCAATACCGTGAGTTTGCTCAGAGATTCGCCCACCGCGAACCCGCTCAGACAAAACTGGTCAATTGGTCGGATAGCGTGCATTCTCGCATGTATAGCGGGTTTCGGCAGCCCTTTTGCCGGTGAATGGCACGAACAGTTGAACGGTTGGATAGCGTGAGCGACAAGAAACCAGACAACGAGGATGCAAACGCTGAAGATGAGGCTACTCTCTTCAGAAACGCCATGGGCGGAGCCGACCCGATCAAGCACCGGGCGCGTCATCAGCACCGGATAAAACCCAAAGCGCGGGCGGTGATGCGTCGCCGGGACGAACGCGCTGCGCTGGAAGAATCCTGGGCTGACATACCTCCCGATGAAATCGCCGACGAACTCAGCGAACACATGGTCTACTTCAGACCTCAGGTCACCAAACGCAACCTGCGGGACTTACGCCGCGGCAAGCTGGCGGTGCAGGACTACATCGACCTGCATGGCATGACCGTCCGCGAAGCTATGACTGAACTGCGGCAGTTCATGGCCTACGCGCTGCAAAACCGGCTCAGAGTTGTGCGCATTGTGACCGGCAAGGGCCTGCGCTCAAAAACCGGCCCGAAGATCCGGCCTAAGGTTCTGAAGTGGTTGCAGCAGTGCGATGACGTGATGGCTTACGCTCCGGCCCCGCAACACGACGGCGGGTCCGGCGCGGTGTACGTGCTGCTCAGGTAGTTTCGCGTCTTCGCGAGGCAGCTACGAGTAAAGCAGAACCCAACAGCAAGCCCGGCGCAGGCAATGGGACAGCAGACAGGCTGGCACTGGTTGGATTCTGTTGGTTGACCTCATTTTCCCAGTTACCGTCAACGACGAGTACATCGTAGATCGTATTAATTCCGATGGTCCCACCCGAACCGGTTAACGGGGCATCAAGGTAGAAGCCGAAATCACGAACCGTATCGGCCCCGTCGTTGGCCACAAAATAGACAGTCGCATAGCAATGCGGCTCGCCGCAGGACGGTTCTGAGTAACCACCGGCAAAAACAGTCAAATCATCGAAGGTAAACGCGTCGCCATACGCCGTGCTCACGATACTCACATTACTCACGGCGCCGGACGTCGCATCCAGATCGAAACTGCCCGAAACGACACCGCCGTTGTTCAATAATGCTTCGTTAACCGTCCACGTCAGCGATGCCGCATTGACCGCGCAACTCATGAAACTGACAGCGGCGAATAAAAGATAGCGCATTGTTTCCCCTCTCCCCATAGAAGAAGACTAACAATAACAGCAGTTTATAGACTCAAACAAATTAACTTAATTCGCTCAGCCCACTAGCTTGTTAAACGATCGACCAGGGCCTGCATTGCCGCCTGGGTTTCTTCGCTGAACCAATACTCCGTCGTCAACTGAGCATCATTGGCGTCCGCCAGATGCTGCAGCAAATCGGCTTTTGCCTGCAGCCGGGTGGTGTTCATTGCGATGGGAGGCAACGCAACCAGCTGTTGAGCGAACTCAATGGCACGGGCAATAACCTGCTCAGGCTCGACCAACTCATCCACCATGCCGAGTTCAAACGCCTCGGCCGGTGAAATCAAAGCGCCCTGCATCGTCAATTGCTGTGCTTTTCGTGAACCGACCAGTGACGCCAGCACCCGGCCAATGGTTGACGGCACCGGCAACCCGACCTGCACTTCGTTCAGCCCCATTTTAAAGTCGCCTTCTGCCGCTACCCGATAATCGCAGTGCAATGCCAGCACCGCACCGCCGGCCGGGCTGTGTCCGGTAATTGCAGCGACAACGGGAACCGGACTCGCAGCAATGGTCTGCATCAAGTCCATGAAACTGACCCAGAACTCCAGCATCTCGGGCCGCTTAAGCGGCAACAGCGCCGGCACATCCAGACCACCGCTGAACATACCGGGACGGCCCGAAATAACGACCGCGGCCGCGCCCTGTTCGCACACCTCCTGATGCACGGCACGCAGCGCTTTAACGAACGCCGTGTCCATGGCATTCGCCGGCGCTTTGTCCATACGAATCTCAGCGACGCTGTCGTGTTCAATGACGTTTAACATAGCCAAACCTGTTCAATGCGAGGGATGATGCTTGGCAAGCATCATCGGGCATTCACGCGCGGTTGCCAAGCGTGTAACGAAGCAGCGCATCCAGCACCGTTGTCGCAAACGCTCCCGGCGGCAAACAAAACGACAGAGTCAGTAAACCGTCCTTAAGCTCAGTCTGAAAGTCTGCAACCGGCAACCACAGGGAGCGACGGTGCCGCTTTAAACCCGCCTCCTCAAGTTGCCCGGTCATCGTCGGGAACTGTGCGAAAAACCCGCTCTCGACGGGCGTTATTCGACCGCGGCCGGTGCCCCACAAAATCCCGGTCGGACGCTCATCACCCACTTCGATACCGGGCAGCGCGTACCCGGATACCCCTCCGTCCCGATCGGACAACGGCACGTCATTGGTGCCCTCATCGCTGTCACACACATTCCAGAAACCATCTTTAACACGCTGATTCAAATAAAGATTAAACATCGCGGAGCGATACGCAGAATAACCAAGACTGCGCTCGTCGCGGTCTGGTCGGCGGGTGCCGCTAAGGAGTTGAAGGTTGCCGCCAGCACGGCCAAAGCGCTGCTCACCAAAGTAGTTCGGCACGCCCTTTTGAGCCACTAACGCACAGCGCTCCCGTAACGCATCGGCATCGCCATCAAACTCGCGCAACACCAGCGAAAACCGGTTAGCCGCCAACTCGCCGCGGCGTAACTTACTGCGATGCCGTGCGACCTCCAGAACTTCGACACCGGGCACAACAAACTGCGACCAGTCAGGGTCAGGTTTGCCGGGTAGCCAGACACTGAACCACTGCTCCGTCACGGCGTGCCGGTCCTTCAGACCTGCATAACTGACATCGCGCCGCTGCACGCCTGCAAACTCCGCCAGCTGCTTCGCAACCCATGCCGTGTTGTTGCCGGTCTTCTGAATGCGCAGCCAAGCGTGCTCACCCTCACCGGAGGGCGTTGCCAGTGGCAACTCAGTCACCTGAAAATCTTCCGGTCTGGAACGAATAACTGCTGTCGCAGCCGTCTCGCCGAACGGGTTGGCAAGGTCTGCCGGACGCACGGCCGCAGCCAGCACCGCGAGCTCGTTCGCCAATGACTCAGTTGCCGTCATGTGAACGATCGGGGCTGTCTACTGAGGAGCCTGCGCGGGAGCCGCATCAGGGTCTGAACCGAACAGAAAGAAGTCTTCGTCTGCCTCAACCATGCCAAGGTCTGCTCTGGCGCGCTCTTCAATCGCAGAATTACCGCTTTTCAAATCACGCACATCCGCTTCGAGCCGCGCATTGCGTTCTTTCAGCTGCGCGTTAACGGCGCGCTGCTGCTCAACTTCAGAACGCAACCGGGAGACTTCACGGTAGCCGTCCTCGGAAAACCACAGCCTGACCTGCAATACGACCACGAGCAGCACCAGCGCCACTGCGAGCAACCGGAGAAATACCGTGTTCGAGGATGAAGCGCTCATCGTTCGGGTCGGCGCGCGGTGCAGCCTTGACGGAATGGAGCCTGTCAGAACTTAACCGGAAACGCCTGTTTACCTCCGTAGCCGGCATCACTGCCAAGGATTTCTTCAATGCGCAGCAACTGATTGTATTTTGCCATTCGATCAGAGCGACACAGTGACCCTGTTTTGATCTGCGTAGCGACAGTACCGACAGCAATATCGGCAATCGTGTCGTCCTCGGTTTCACCGGAACGGTGCGAGACAACCGCCGAATAGTTTGCGTTGTCGGCCATTTCAATGGCCTGTAGTGTTTCTGTCAGCGTACCGATCTGATTCGGCTTAATCAGAATCGAGTTGGCAATGTTATCGCTAATGCCGCGTGACAAAATTTTTGTGTTGGTGACAAACAAATCATCACCGACCAACTGGACCTTATCGCCAAGCGCTTTTGTTAGCGTGGCCCAACCGTCCCAGTCGCTCTCATCCATGCCGTCTTCGATGGAAATAATCGGGAAATCGGCAACCAGCTGGCTCAGGTAATCGGAGAAGCCCGCGGCATCAAAGGTCTTGTTCTCAGAAGCGAGCGTGTAAACGCCGTTTTCGTAAAACTCGGAGCTCGCAATATCCAGCCCCAGATAGATGTCGCTGCCGAGTTTGTAACCGGCTTTCTCAATGGCTTCGGAGATCACCTCGAGCGCTGCAGCGTTCGACGGCAGATCCGGTGCAAAACCACCTTCATCACCCACAGCCGTATTCAGGCCCGCTTTGTTCAACACACCCTTCAGTGAATGAAACACTTCGGTGCCATAGCGCAGCGCTTCGCTGAAACTCGGCGCACCCACCGGCAGAATCATGAACTCCTGGATGTCGACATTGTTGTCGGCGTGGGCG
>CAYLLI010000058.1:0-12084 GCA_964384295.1 uncultured Chromatiaceae bacterium | reverse complement strand
CTACATTCTCGGCGATCACCTTGATGGGGCACTCTATAACGGTTCAACATCAGGTCCTAACGGTCCTTATGGGCTGCGCTATGACGCCATTGATCCTCCGGTCGGGAACGGTCCGACGTTCAGCGTTGGCGACAACCTGGGCGGTAACGGCGGTGTTGTAACTCTGTCTTGGGACGACGAAGACCTGGGTGCAGGCGCGCTGATCTCCGGCACGATTTATCGTAACGACACCGGCGACATCTTTAATCTGACTTACAACCTGACGGGTCTGATGAGCGACGGCAACGGCGGCTTCACGGCGGCAGCAGGCTCAGGCCAGATCATCGATCTGACTGGTAGCCTCGGCGTAGTCGATCTCGTTGGTAAAGCGATGGACGGCAAAGTTTTCGTATTCGCTGATGACGGTTTCCGTCTGCCTACCGATGACGGCTTCGTTGGCCGCGGTTGGTTGATGGACGGCGGCACGAATGACTTCCTGGTTACCGGCGAGCTGGTTCCTGTTCCTGCAGCAGTATGGCTGTTCGGTTCAGCACTGGCAGGCCTTGGCTGGATTCGCCGCAAGCCTGCTGTCTAACAGCCACCAAGCAACACCCGAAAAGCCCGTCCTTGTGACGGGCTTTTTGTTTGCCGCACCTTTTTCAATCGCGAAGATGCTTAAGCACGCTGTCGTCATCAGACTCCGCCTGCGTTTCATGAACAAAGCTGACCAACCGCGGAAAAAACGCGGCGAAGTCATCCCGCAAATGTTCATACTCACGCTCGACAGCCGCGAAGTAAGATACGGCAACTTCCCGCCGGCGCACCCGCTCGGATAAGCGCCAATCGATCGCCTTCAAGGCAGCCTCAACACCCTCCATAGTCCCGTAGCTTGAAAGCCGGTCAGAACTGATCAAACGGCTAATGAATGTCCGGTGCTCATCGGGATAGTCCGCCATTCGGCTGGCAGCATCGGTATAAAAACGCGCCAGAAACTCATCCATCGGTTCAGCGACGCGCTGATCCCATTCCAGTGTCAAAAAATGGTCGTAGATAAGATCCACCACAACCGGCTTTAGCCGGCCTGTCGAACCAAGCCGCTGTGTGCTTGCCCGGAACACCGGGTGAGCATCAGTGAAACGGTCAATGGCCCGGTGCATCTCAATCCCTTGCCGCACCGACGGGCTCGCGCCCTCCCAAGCTCTGCCTTTAAACGGATCGGCGAGCAGATTACCCAGTTGATAATCAACATCGCGTCCGGACAGCACGATGTGGCTGAGCCAGTTCATGCCAGTTAGCCTACCACCCTGTTGCATGGATGAGACGCTGCTCCTGTAGACTGTTCCATTAATCAGCAGCCGGCGCATCGGGTCGCAGATCTGATGCGAACTCTGATCTGTAAGTCACAACCAAGCAACCACGCCAATGGACATTGTCACTCAAGCGGTACTGGGCAGTTCTGTTCCGCAAGCCCTCAGCATGCCGAAACGCATCGGCGCTGCCACACTCTTTGGCGCGCTGTCAGGGATGGCGCCCGACCTTGACGGACTGATTCGCTCAGGCACCGATCCGCTGCTGTATCTTGAGTATCACCGACAGTTCACGCACTCACTGGTCTTTATTCCGGTCGGCAGTCTGCTATGCGCGCTGCTGCTCTACTTTGTGTTTGCGCGACGTTGGGCAATGACATTTAGAGAAACGTATGTGTATTGCTTGCTCGGCTATGCCACGCACGGTCTGCTCGATGCCTGCACAAGTTTCGGCACCCAACTGCTGTGGCCCTTCAGCGATGAGCGTATCTCGTGGAACACAGTGTCGATTGTCGACCCGATGTTTACGCTCCCATTGCTAATACTTGTCACTCTTGGCGTAAAAAGAAACTCTGTGGTATTTGCCCGCGTCGCACTGATCTGGGTGGTGCTGTATCTCGGGTTTGGCGCCTATCAACACACTCGCGTCATGGAGGTCGGAGAAGCGCTCGCAGCAGAGCGAGGTCAAACGCCGCTAAAAATTGAAGCAAAGCCGTCTTTTGCCAACCTGCTGTTGTGGAAAGTCATCTACGAGATTGAAGACGGCTATTACACCGATGCTGTGCGCGCAGCACCCCGGATTACGGTCTACAGGGGCCAGTTTGTGCCCAAACTCGATGTCTCGCGGGATCTGCCCTGGCTGGACCCGGACTCTCAACAGGCGAGAGATCTGGAGCGCTTTAACCGTTTCTCCAAAGGATATCTGTCGGTCGACCCGGTGAATCCCCGGCGCATCACGGACATGCGCTACTCGATGGTGCCGAACGAAGCCACGGGCATGTGGAGCATTTGGCTGGATCCGGAAGCGGCGGCTTCCGCACATGTCGAAGTTAAACAAGACCGCGACACCAGCGGGCCGCGACGCGACAAATTTGCCCGCATGATGCGCGGTGAAAGCTTGCCCGAGTGAGTGATAAAGGATTTGCGTCGGATCACGCGATAAGTGCAACCGAAACACGCGAAATATTTCGTATACTGAGGCCAGGGTTAGTGACGTCCGCTGGCCAAACCGAGGAGCCCCGATGAATCATTCTTCCACCGGTAAATTAAGCGCGCTGCTGCTTTGCCTGATGCCGTTTCTGGCATTCGCGCAAGACAACACCTCTCTGCCCGTTGCGCCGGCCACCAACAACCTGGAAACAACACAGCCCGCTGCACCTGAAAAGCGCAAAGGCGACTGGCTGGTTGGCGGCTTCGATACGCCGAGCAAATGGATTACGGCAGGTCTTGCAGTTGGCTTAGGTGGTTATCTCTACAACGCCAGTGAGCGCGATGCACGCAGCGTCGGTGACTACACACAGCTTATTCCGCTGGCCGTCGGTGGCGGCTTCGCGCTGTCGATAAAGGACTGGGAAGGCCTGAAGCAATTGGCTTACGCCGGCGGTACGGCGTTTATCGCAACTCAGGGCATTAAAGAAATCGCGGCAAAACGCCGCCCGGACGACACGCAGAGTAACTCGTTTCCGTCGGGTCATACCTCAGCCGCGACCACCGGTGCGGCATTCATCTGGCGTCGTTACGGTGCCAAGTGGGGTGCACCTGCAGCGGTTCTGGCTGCCTACACGGCCGGCAGTCGTGTACGGGGCGAAAAGCACTTTCTGGACGATGTCATTTCCGGCGCAGCCATCGGCATTATCTCTAACCTGATCTTTACCACTCCGATCGACGACCGCGTAGAGATGTCACTGTTCCCAACCGACGGTGGCGTTGGTATGCAGGCGAATATGGAGTTTGGCGGTGACGGACGCAGTAAAGCCGTCATGCCAAAAACCAACAAGCTGCCCACCCGGTACTTCTTCTGGGAAGTGGGCGCTGCGGATGTCACTGAAAACATCGTCGCGGTACCCGGCGACAGTGAGGCGATTGACTGGCGTTTTGGCGGGGAAAACAACCCGACCACGACGGCTATGATTCAGGTTCTCTGGACCAAGAGCGACTGGAAGCACGGCTGGTACGGCGTCATCAATCCGTTTGAAGTGCGTGAAAACTTCGAAAGCACAGAAGATATTTCATATCAGGGCTTCGATATACCAGCCGGCGCACCGTTGCGCTCAACCTACGCGGCATACGACATTCGCGCCGGCTACATGTATGGCGCATATACCAGCGAGCGGCAAGCTCTGTCGCTCAATGCGGGCCTTGCTGCTTACAACACCTACCTGAAACTGGAAATACCGACGGCAGACCCGTTCAACCCGGTGGCCGCAGAGGAAGAGCAAGTGTTCATGCTGCGCCCGACACTGGGCGTTACCTACCAGTTGGCGATGGGCAAAAACTGGATTGCCTCTGTCGATGCTGGCGGCTGGGCTGACAGCGAGCTGAAGATGGTCGATTTCGCTGCCAAGATTGGCTACAAAATCACCAGCAAGTGGGCGGTGTCGGGCGGCTACCGTTATATTGGCCGCAAACTGGATACCAGCCGGATCTTCAACGAAACCCAGCGCAATGAGCTGACTGCGGGTATCTGGTACGCCTGGTAACGCGGTAAGGCTGAAGCAGCTTTAGTTGCTGCTTTAATTACTGGCCAGCGCCCGGGCAGAGCCTGACTGTTGCGGCAGGTAGCGCGCACACCCGGCGCGGTCAAAGTCGGCTACCTGAACACCTGACTGCGCTTGCCACGCCCGCATGATGCAGGTCTTTTTCTGGCTCAGTCCATTCGCTGCCGTGGTCTCTGTCGCCAGCTTCTGGGTTACCCAGTGAGACATAAAGGTGCGCTCAAAGGCACTGGCGCCGAGATACATGACAACACCCAAAGCCACGACGGCGCAGAGGCGCTTAATGTCGTTTTTATCAGCTGGTGCACCGGGCGCAGAAATCCTGTTTTGAGGGGGTTCTATCGTTTTCATGCGGGTACCGTATCCCCCGACCATTAACGGTGTGTGTCGATCATTTGAATGTTCTGTGAACCCCGTATTACAGCCCCTGTAACATTTGCCACATTCCTTACATCGGCTATACCGGTAAAGGTTTGCAGGCTAGAAGGCGTGCCGCGAAACCGGCTGTTTCATAGAGCGGTTACGACACCGGCATAGAGCGGATAGCGGTATTTGCGGCAGCGCGAAAACCGGGGTCAGCGCTATACTTTTCGCTCACCATAACGAACGACAGATACTGAAAATGATGCTTCGAACCACACTCCCAAAGCTGCTATCAACGCTTGCCTGCCTGACATTCGTCCTGACCGGCTGCACGACCGCACCCGGCGACTCCGATAAAGAAACGGTTGGCGTGCTGTATATCGTCCACGGCGGGTTTGATGAATATTCGGATGCGGCACTGTGGGATTCCACGCTGCAGATTTTTGCGCATGACCCTAACAGCATCGTCTACAAATCAGTGCTGTGGAATCCGGACCTGTGGCCGCGGGTGCTCGGGTTCGGCAACGCGCCCAAAGAAATCGGCAAGTACTCATTCGAACTGGAACGGATCGGTGGCTTTGATCCGGCGATGAACATTATTAAGTCGCAGCTGAAAGACCTGCGCAAAGACCTGAAAAAACGCCAGCGTGATCTGGACGTGAACTTTGTGGTCGACTATGTCAGCTGGATCAATCCGGACACCACGCATCTGGCAGACCCGCGCAGCATTTACCAATCGCCGACCAATCCTGATGTGGTTATGAACTGGTGCGGCACCGATGCAGAAAGCGGCTGGAAAAAATGCGACCCCGAACGCTACAACGTCGATGGTTCGGTAGAGCGCATGCTTAAAGCCGGCGTCGACCGGATCATTGCCGTGGACCTGACAACGTCCGGCGTGCGCTTTGCGAAAACGTTTGACGTGATTCGCGAGTCGCGCGCCGTTATCGCACGATTCAATGCTGCGAACGACACCAGCATCGAATTGCACTGGGTCAACGACCCGACCGACCTGATGCTGGAGTCTTATCCGGTTGAACCCGCCGGCTGGACCTACTCACTCGGCAAACCGCTCAAGGATGCTTCTGTCCCGCTGGCCGGCCGGCCCAATCCGGTAGCGGAGGACCCGCTGCTTGCTGCCGTTCAGGTTAGCGGCATCGTGGCGCAGTTTAATCCCGACGTCAGCCCTGCCAAGACCGGCGTGTTGCTGGTGAACCACTCACTGCGCGAGAACAATCAGTACTTTGACCCGAAGGTTAACGACACGGTCATTCTTAACGAAAATATCAAACAACAGTTGCTCGAGACCTATCCTGAGATGAACGCCGACAATATTGTCGGCGGCTGGATGGGCATTAAACAGCGCAACCCTCAGGTCAAGACATCGAAACGCTCACCGAGTCAGATGGAACGCACCCGTGCGATGCGCGGCGAGAACCTCGGCCATGCCTGGTTGTACGAAACCGACGAAGAACTGCCGCACGGCGCGTGGGGATATCGTTACTGGGAAGCGCTGGAGCGCCTGCGGCAACAGGGCGTTGAGCATATCGTTATCGCGTTTCCGCAGATCATGGTGGATTCCGTGCTGAACATGGTCGAGCTGCCCAACCAGATGGGTAAGGAGCTCGGCGTGAAGAACTGGCTGTATGTCGATAAGCCGGACAAGAAGCAGTGGCCGGGCGTGGGTAATCCTTTTGCCGACTACTGGGGCATCTGGGTCAACAACGTCTGCCCTCTGCCGGATGACCCGGATGCGCTGTGCTGCTTTGAAATGGGCGGCTGCAGCGACGGCAGACCCTATCCGCCCCCACGGCAGGCCAAAATTACGAAAAAGCGCAATGACCTGGATCCGTCATTGGCGTACGACCTGTCAGCCTACGGTCATCTTGGCTACAACCCCGCAAACGGCCCTGTGGACAATAACGCTCCGGTTCAGTCGCAGTACTCGGGCACCTGGGCAATGTGGACACCACCCAATGAAGACCCGCGGGTAATTCGCTTGCTAAGCTCGCACATTGTTGATGCAGTAGCTCAAGGAACAACGATTATCGGGGAATAGCACCATGGGTCAGACAATGGGCCAATCGATCAGAGCATGTTTTGCAGTCGCCGTGCTGGCGGCACTGACAACGACGAGCTTTGCCCAATCGATACCGCCCGGCATTCCGCAAACAGTCGTTGAACAGGTCAGTGGAAACATCTATACGTTTCGCTGGGGCGCCTACCGCAGCATGTTCATCGTCAGCTCCGAAGGCGTTATCGCAACCGACCCCATCAGCAACGAAGCGGCGGCCGCTTATCGCGAAGGCATCCGCTCGGTAACCGACTTGCCGGTGACTCACGTGGTGTATTCACACACCCACTGGGATCACGCGTCCGGCGGACAAATATTTAAAGACGAGGGTGCTACGTTTATTTCTCAGCAGGGCTGCATCCAGAACCTGGAGATGTCGCCAAACCCCGATATCGTGCCGCCCGATATCACGTTTGATAAGACTTACACCGTCACCAGCGGCGAAGAACAACTCGACCTGTACTACTTCGGGCCCAGTCACGACACCTGCCTGATTGTGATGGTGTCACCCTCAGAGAAACTGATGTTCACCGTCGACATTCTCACACCGCGACCGCATGGCAACTACATGCCGTGGGATCCGCAGGTCGCCGACTTTCACTTCTACAACGTAGTGCCGTACCTGCAGCAAATGGAAGGCTTGGCAGCTGAGCAGAACATTGAGATTGTGCTGGGTGCGCATCTGGTGCCGCGACCGGCGGGCAAAGGTAAGTTTGAAGAAACACCGTCCACAGGTCCTGCCAGCAGCATCACCGACCGGCGGTTGTTCTGGGAACGGATCATGGGCGTCGTTAAAGCCGAGATGGATTCAGGCACCGACTCGTTCATGGTGCCCAATAAGATTGACGTCACCCAGTTCAAAGACATACCGGGCTACCGCAAGAAAAAAACCAAAGAACTGCTGGCGCGCATCGCATCGTATTACGCCATCGGCCGCTAAGCTCAGCACTGCCCCGAACAGTGGAAAGTGGCTGACCATTGAATGGCCGGTCACCGGCCGACAAATGCGCAGACGGGCATCACCGCTGGCCTGCCGGTGTTTTGCAATCGGGGCAAAACTGCGACAATCTAACCATTGAATGACGACAAGCCTCAGGACGTAACGCTATGAGCAAAACCACTTTGAACCGCCGTACTGTTTTGAAAGCCATGGGTGCTGCACCCGTGTTAGCCGCAGCACCACAAGCCGTGCGTGCAATGAATGAATCCGACGTCATCGTGATCGGCGCAGGGCTCTCCGGTCTTAACGCGGCGCTGATGCTGCAAAACGAAGGTTTGAACGTGCGGGTGCTTGAAGGTCGTAACCGCATCGGTGGCCGTATGCAGAGCCTGCGCAACATTCCGGGTAACCCCGAAGTCGGCGGCACGTCGTTCGCACCGGGATATGCCAGACTGGTGGATGCCTGTAATACCTATGGCGTTGAACTGATCGATCTGACGCCCATCGTGCCGTTCTTCTTTCAGCGCGAGCTCAACCTGAACAATGAGTTCATCTCTGCGGAACAGTGGCCCACGCATCCGCTGAACCCGTTCCCCGGCCCGATGAAGAAGATGATGCCGTGGATGATACTGAATGCGGTTATGGCCAAGAATAATCCGCTGCAGTACGCAGATGCCTGGGTCGATCCGGCGAATGCCAAGTTTGATATCTCGTATCACGAATGGCTCAAGCAGCAGGGCCTGAATGACGCCACGATTAAGCTGGCCTACGACACGAACCCAACTCACGGTTTGAGCTCATACGAAGTATCGGCGCTGATGATGATGTTCTCAGGCGCGTTCTCCGGTGTGCAGCAGCAGATCGCGCGCAGCTCGGGCGGCGCCATGGGATACACCGCGAAGGGCGGCAATCAGAGCATTCCTGAAGCGATGGCCAACGCTCTGAAAAATGAGGTTCAGCTGAACACCACTGTGACAGGCATTCGCAGTGAAAGCGGCCAGGCGGAAGTTCACTGTGCCGACGGCACCGTCTATCGGGCTAAGCGTGTTATCTGTTCTGTGCCCTGCTCCGTATTGCGTCGAATTAAAATTGATCCGCTGTTGTCGGGCGCTCAGGCAGTGGGCGTCAACACACTGGAATCACAGATCATTAACCAGCTGCATCTGGTCGCTAAAGAGCCGTTCTGGGAAGAAGACGGCCTGAACCCGAACATGTTCAGCGACAGCCTCGCCGGCATGGTCGTGGCTGAGCACAAGGGTGCGAAGCCGGCTGACGTGTCGAGCCTGACGATCTGGATTCGTGGTCCCGATGCCGCCTGGATGGACACGCAGCCGGACGAAGTATCGACCAAAGCTGTGCTCGATGACTTCCTGCGCTTGCGTCCTGCGGCCGAAGGCAAGGTCGAAATTGCCGGCTACAAATCCTGGTACCGCGATCCGTTCTCCATTGGTGACTGGGCCTACTGGCAGCCGGGTCAGGTTTCCGGGTTTGCAACAGAAATCGGTAAACAGCACGAGCGCATCCACTTCTGTGGCGAGCACACCGCAATCTCGAATCGCGGCATGGAAGGCGCAATGGAATCCGGCGAACGTGCGGGGCTCGAAGTTCTTTCGCAGATCTAACCGCTGTATGCGTGCGAATTTGGCAGTGCTGCTGTTGGTGGTGACATCAGCAGCAACGGCAGCACAGTCCGGCAGCACCGACTTCGCCAAAGCGTTGCAAACCGCGCAGGAGGCAGCGGTGATGCAAGGTTGCCTGCAGCAGATAGAGCCGGCGAAGCTGCAGCGATTCTTAAAACGCGGCCAGCACACCAAAACCCAGATCGAGACGCTATGCGCTGAGGGCGACCGTGAGTTTGCTCAGGATTTGGCGATCACGTTTGTCGACCTCTACAAAAACGATTCCACAGCACGCAGCGTTAAGCGCTGCAGTGAACGCGCACCCTCTCTGGTGCCGCAGTTTGATATCGACAACTTCAACGGCACGGCCAATGGCCGCCATGTGTGCGAACTACTATGACTGAATCACTGATCCCGCTGGGTTGTTACCGGCACTTCAAAGGCAAAGACTACAGCGTCGTCGGTTTTGCCCGTCATTCTGAAACCGGTGAAATGATGGTGCTGTACGTCGCACTCTACGACGAAGGCGGGTTTTGGGTTCGCCCTCTCAGCATGTTTACCGAAACCGTCGAGGTGGACGGTGCTGAGCAGCCCCGTTTTAAGCTGATTACTCCGCTGGATCCGTCGTCCGGGCAGGAGTAGACGGCAGGGAAGCCAGCAGCGGTCTGACAGCGGCCAACAGCAAAGCGACAAATACCGCCATGCCGACCGCTAGCCCCCAGCCGTTCGCCGCTTCAACCCCGGCCCGGTATATGCCCCACGCGAAAATCAAAACACCGGATGATGCGGCAAGCGCCGTGCAGGCGTGCAGCAACTGATTACCCGTCTTCAGCAGCAACCCAAAGAAGAAGGCTGTCACCATCGGTAGTCCGAGCTGCAACAGCAGCACCGGCTCTGCAAAGGTTTGGAATGTGACGACGCCGCTGATCAGGCCGACCACTGCCAGCGGCAGCATCGCAAACCTGCGGGTGGCGTAAAAAAACGGCTGAGACAGTGCCAGCACCAATGCAGGCAAACTGACCCACCCGGTCTTGCCGACGCAGGCAATCACCACCACTGCCTGACTGAGCGCAATAAAACTGTAGAACAACATATCGACGCTGCTTTCACCGTCGGCGCTCGCAGTGTCCGGCGTCAGATACCACCCGTCATTGTGATTCTGGATAATCTCAAACGCACTGCCGAGCATCATCAACAGGACAGCCAGCGTAAACAGACTCGGGTAGTCGGTCCGCGCGGCCACCAGCTCACTGTTACCGGCAATGACAATCAGCAGCACCAATGGCACCAGCAACGCGTAAACGTGTGCGCCAAGCACCCAGAACGCCACCATCGGCGGGAGGTTGACGGCCGGGCCACCGGAGTTAGGTTTCAGCACAGATTGAGTCGACATCGTCCGGATCCCCTGCTTGCCCTGATACTGGACTCACCTTCTACCCTGCCTCACAATTCGCGCATGAGCAAGCAGCAGTCGAAAAGCCCGATTGATCCGCCGGAAGGATGGCTTAGCGGGCTGGTGCCTACGTTGAACGACACGGGCTTCATGTTTGAAGTACTCGACAACTTCGTGATCGACTTTACCGAGTACAGCGGCAAGATTAATGACGAAGTGCTGGAACTGGGCTGTGCATACGGCGTTGCGACGCTGCGCGCGCTTGAGCAAGGCGCGCGAGTAAGGGCCTGCGACATCGATGAACGGCACCTGGAGATTCTGCGGTCGCGCACGCCCGAAGAGCATCTGGACAAACTGAGTACGGAGATCCAGCGTTTACCTGAGGCCAACCTGCCCGACGAACAGTTCGGGGCCATCCTCTGTTCAAGGGTGTTTCACTTTCTTACCGGCGACGAGATCGATGCGTCGCTCGCGGGCATGTTTCGGTGGTTGAAGCCCGGCGGTCGGGTCTATCTGATTGCCGACACGCCTTACGGCATCTGGCGGAATTTCATTCCGGAATGGGAAGCCAACATCAAGAACGGGGAGCGCTGGCCGGGCTTTATGGAGCCGATGCAGGACTACTTGCCCTATACCCCGCGAGGCCAGCAACTCGGTCCGCCGTTTATGAACCTGATGAGTCCCGAAATCTTGTCCCGTGCCTGCACGGAAGCCGGCTTTAGTATTCTGCAGGCAGACTGGATTAGCCGCGAAGACTTCAGCGGCAGCGGCAGAATGGACGGGCGCGAGAACTGCGGCATTATTGCCGTTAAACCGGAATCTTAAAGTAGCGGGCAACGGTCACAGGAGAGCAGAATGATTAAAGGGTTTCACCACGCGGCATTATCCACACCTGACCTGCAGCGCTGCCTGAGCTTTTACACGGACGTGGTCGGTTGCGAGGTTGCCTATGAGTTCGGCTGGCCTAAAGGGTCGACCGATGCCGACAAAGTGACGGGCCTTGTCGACTCGGAAGCGAAGGCAGCGATGCTCAAACTCGGCGACAGTTTTTTAGAGGTGTTTGAGTTTTCTTCGCCGCCACCCAAACATCACCATCAGGACCGGCCGGTCTGCGATAACGGCATTACGCACATTGCCGTTGAAGTAAAAGACATCCACGCCGAGTATGAGCGCATGAAAGGGCTGGGTATGCGTTTTCATTCAGAGCCGATGGCGCAGGAGTCGGGCTTTATGGTGTACGGACGCGACCCCGACGGCAACGTGGTCGAGTTGATCGAATACACATAAGCCCGAAAGCGCGGATTTTGATTCGACATTTGAGGTCTCAGTAGAAGGACTGAGCCGGAAAATCACGCTATAGTGGAATCGTGAAAAGCTTAAAAGATCAGGTTGAAGAACTACTGCCGAACTGGAGCAGCTGGTACCCCAGCTTGTTCGACGCGGCTGAAGACCTCGGAGTTATCCGGGCGCAGGTTTGCTCGCCTGACTCATTGAATCTCGCCAATCGGCATCAGTCGGTGGTTGATCAGGCGAAGGCTGCCCATCGCGAGCAGTGGGGCGGCGATTGAGAACTCGACTCAAACAACCATAAAAAAAGCCCGGCAACATGCCGGGCTTTTTTGTTCTTACGATGCGCTTACGCCACCTTCACATCAGGAATGTTGAAGAGGCTCTTCCACTCTTTCGCGATGAGCA
>CAYLLI010000057.1:0-12214 GCA_964384295.1 uncultured Chromatiaceae bacterium | reverse complement strand
GGCTGTGGTTGATGGTGATATTGGCGCGACTGTGGTGCCGGTTCCTGCGGCAGTCTGGTTGTTTTGCTCGGCGCTTGCAGGCTTGGGATGGTCTCGCCGCAAACGCATCTAAGGCTACTTCTGAACTGCTCGCAGACCGATACTGTTCCGGTATAGAAGTACTCGATTCTTGATGTGTAGCCATTTTCTGCTTGTGGATGCGCGTGTTGACTGACCTCTATTTGCCGTTACAGTCGTACCACGATGTTTCGAACATCCAGACCTGGACAAGTGGAGGCATGCAGTGAAGATCAATCGTCGCAGTTTTGTGCAAAGCACGGCCGCTATGGCCGCATTACCTTCTTTGTTTGCCGAGGCAAATGCAGCCGGGCAGCTTGGTCTTACCGCTGCCGGTTATCCCTACAAGCACGTGAAGGCGCTTGTCGATGGCCGAATCGGCGTCGATGGCTGTGACCTTCAGTTTGAACTGGACAAGATCGGTAATCTGAACAGTCATATATTCTCCGGGCCACAGACGCGTGGTGTCACCGAAGTGGGGTTGGCGCCGTTTATGCTGGCGTATGCCAATGACGGGTTCCGGGATTACTCGTTGTTGCCGATTTTTCCGCTGCGCACGTTCCGGCACAAGAGCATCTTTGTGAGTATCGATTCCGGTATCGAATCGCCGGAGCAGCTCAAAGGCAAGCGCGTTGGCACGCCCGGTTACTCACAAACCTCGCTGCAGTGGATTCGCGGCATGTTGCAGGATGAGTACGGCGTGCGTGCCGAAGACATTGAGTGGTTTGTGTCTGACAAGGATTCTGCTGCGCCAATGTCGGGTAAGGTTTCCAAGAATGAAAACGTATTCCCCGAAAGCCTCTCAGTGCAGATTGGTCCGGCGGGGAAAGACGAGTCGGATATGTTGGTGGACGGTGATGTTGATGCGTTATTTCATGCGCTCGAACCGCGTGCATTTGCTGAAGGGCACCCGAAAGTCAGACGCCTGTTTGCCGATGTTCGCGCCACCGAGCAGGACTACTTCTCACGCACCGGCATTTTTCCGATCATGCATGCAGTAGCAGTTCGTAATGACTTGGTTGCTAAACACGACTGGCTGCCGGCGGCCGTGTTCAATGCATATTCGGCTGCTAAGTCGGCAGCTTATGCCGAGATTAATAAACAATCGTTCTTTGAAACGTTGCCGTGGTATGCGCAGGAAGCTGAAAGCACGAAGGCGTTGATGGGTGAGAACTTCTTTCCGTACGGTGTTGATCCGAATCGCAAGACACTCGAGACGTTGTTTCGGTATTCCTACGAACAAGAATTGGCGAGTCGCGAACTGACTATTGAAGAGTTGTTTTTGCCTCAATCGTTGAAGCTGACTGAATGAACATTTAGCAGGTAGGTTTCAGTCCCGTCCCGCTAAGGAAAGATCCAGCTAAACGCAAACCGCAGCTGCCAGCGTGCTCCGCCATCGGGGCGGACGACGTTGTAGTAGGGGCCAACCATCAGATCAAACCCGTGACCGCCGCCCATATCCCAGGTTTGGTTGTAGCTAAGGCCTAAAGGCACGGTCCAGCGATTGCTGGAACTTGCTTCCCAGTCGGCGCTGATCACCGCGTTGTAGGCCAGCGATTTAGCCGGTGCCAGCGAATAGAAAAACATCGGCTGCAGCGTCATCGTGTTGAACTTGCCGCTGTCACCCCATTGATTCGCCAGAATGCCGGCAAACGAGAGCTTCTCGGTGAAGTTGCCGACCAGCACGCCGGCCAGACCTGCGCCGAGTTGCGGGCCTTCGAGCTCTTTTTCAGTGGCTGTCGGCAGTGACAGCGTCGGACCGCCGCCCCATTTCCACGAACCTTTGGTGTACGGCGCGAACAAAAACTGCAGGACGGAGTCGCCGACACCCCAGGTGCTTTTGGTGGCGTTCGGATCGGGCTGGCCGACCGGCGGCACATCTGTGCCTGGTTCCAGACCGAGCACAGGTACGACAACCCGGGGCAGGAACGAAAACTTCTTCTCCGGAACATCGATCGCGTACATGCCTTGAAGCGAAAAGCCGTAGGAGGTCTCTCCGGTGTTGCCGGTGTCGGTCGCAATGGCATTATCGGCAGTGACTAACTTAATCGCCGCCAGCGGGTTCTGCAGTTTGGCCTGCATTTCGGCAGCGGAGTCAGCGAAAACGGCGGTACTGCTTGATAGCAGTACCAGCAAAACGCGGCAGGTGATGTTTGCGTGTTTCATGCTGGTTCCATAAGTCAGGAGGGTTGTGCGATGGTGCTTGTGCACAATGACACGCTTGTGCCCATCGCTCAACCGAGTTGAGGCGGATCAGCTTTGCGGGGTAACGACTCTGAGGCTGCTAACCAGTATCACTTCACAAGCACCTGCACCCACGTCGTTGCGGGTTTTTGATGAGCGCCAGTACCAGTTGTCCGTTAGTGAGTCGATCTCTACCAGATCGCCGGACAGCTCAATGATGTCGCCGGCGCGAACACTACTGAGTGCATCGGCAACCGAGTCGGTGGCCGGAATCATGTGCATGTTGGCACTGTGGGTTTCAATCTCACGGCGGGGAATCGGGAACTCGTTAACCTGCCAGTAGTAGAACCGGCCCGACTGTGAAATATCGATGTCGGTGAGAACGCTCTCGTCAGACATGTTGCCCCAGCCGAGTGCGAGATCAACCGGCGACAGTTCAGCCTCACGGTCCATGCTGTAGTTCTCTTTTGCCAGTACTTTTGCGGTCAGATCAAAGGTCGCAAAGCCGGAAATATTGTAGTCACTGGTTTGCTTAAGAAGGCGCTTTTCTGTGTCGACCTGAACCGGGTCGTTCGGCGCCATCACGCCCGGGCCAAGCGTGACACTGCCCTCGCGAGTGACAAATTGCCAAACGCCTGCAATCACTAAAGCCGCAATGAGCAGATTTTTCATAATGCCCCGATCATAGCGCCGGGGCGGGTTTCAGACCGTGACGCAGTCGTTATCCCGCGATAACCACCCCACCGGTCACATTCAGCACGGTGCCTGTCATGTAGGCAGATTCGGGTCCGCACAGGAAGCTGATCGGTCCGGCGACTTCATCCGCAGTGCCAAGGCGGCGCAGCGGTATTTCATCGGGCTCCGGCTTGTCGAAATCGGCCGTCATGTCCGTTTCAATCACGCCCGGAGCCACGGCATTGCAGTTAATGCCGAACTGTCCGCCGTTGCGGGCAATGTGCCGGGTCATGCCGACGAGTGCGGCTTTAGACGTTGAATACTCGCTGCCGACAATCACGCCGCCACGGTAATACGCCATGGAACTCAGAATAACGATCCGACCGTATTTGGCTTTGCACATATGGTCGTATACGGCAGCCACACAGTTTTGTGTGCCGTTGACGTTAATGTCGATGACCTTGTCCCACTGTTCCCAGTCGCCGGCAACCGTGCCTGCCGGGCAAACACCCGCGTTGCAAACGATAATGTCGATACGGCCGTGCTTATCCATAATGCTGTCGGCCCAGTCGGCGCAGCCTTGCCGGTCGGTCACATCAAGGTGCTGTGCGTAGGCTTCACCACCTGCGGCTTCAATAGCGGCCACTGTGTCTGCGCAGTCCAGCACATCCGAAGCATGCACAATGGCGCCGCGTGCCGCCAACAGTTTTGCGGTGCTTGCGCCAATGCCGCGCGCCGCGCCGGTAACCAGTGCAACTTGTCCCTGCAGTGCTGTGTCTGTGTTCATGGTGTGAAATCCGTTGGTCGTGATGGGTATGTGTCTGACGAAATCGCGTCAGTATACAATCGCTGTCAGCATTTAGTGCACCGGTTGCCGCTATTGCCACGTCTGCCCCATGTTGTAGTCAGGCCGAAAATAAGGAAACGTAATGTCTCAGGAAAAGCTCACCAAGAAGCTCGAAACCATTCGGGATAAACGCGGCTATCTGCTGCCGCATCACGGCTTGATGGCGGTCTCGACGCCAGGTTTGCTGGAGGCCTACGATCAGCTGTATACGCTGCTGGCGCTCACACCCCGAACGCTCAGCCGGCACGACCATGAGTTTGCCTGGATGGGTGTGTTGATTGTCATGGACGAGATTCTCGGCACCCATCACATCAAGCGCTTTCATGATGCCGGCGGCACGGATGACGAGCTGGCCTCGGCAATGGCAATTACCTGTTTTGTGAAAGGCGCGGGCGCTTATCACTTTGTTGATAATCACTGGTTGCCGCATCTGCCGGAGCTGTCGCCGCAGCAGCGCTATGTCGATGCCTTCCGTAAAGTCGCCGGTGATACACCGCTGTGGCTCGCGCACATCACGGCGTGTGCTGTGCACACCTGTACCGGCAACTGGGAGGGTTTGCGCTGGCAGTTGATTGCCGCGTACGAAGACGACGTTGATGAGCTGAGCCTTGCTGAAGCCATTTCACTGGCAATGTTTCCTGGCAGCGTGCCGAACTACGTGGAAGCGGCAGGTGTGTGGCGCGAGGTGATTGCGAGCGGTGAGGTGCAGGCATCCGAACTCTTTGCGGAATGGGCCAAGCTCAGTGGTCAGGGCGGATATGACGAGGCCAGCGGCGTGCAGAGTTCGCACTCATGAACAGGGACTTCGCAGGCAAGCGCATTGTGATTACCGGTGCCGATTCCGGTATCGGCTTGCAGTGTCTGACTGAGCTTGTTGCAGCGGGTGCCGAGTGTGCTGCGATTGTCCGTGATGCAGCAGCGAGTGAGGTGGTGCTTAAGCAATTACCCGCCGAACGAATTGTTGAGGCGAATCTTCAAGAGCCTGAGTCTGCCGCAGCGGCGGCGGGCGATGCGATCAAGGCTTTGGGCGGCGGTCTCGACGGACTAATCTCCTGTGCCGGTGTGTTTGAACATCGCGGCGCGCTGGAAACCTCGCTCGATGATTGGCAGCGCGTGCTTAATATTAATTTAACCGGCGGCTTCGAGATTGCCCGTGAGTGCGGCAAAGTGATGAGTGCAGCGGGCACAGGCTCAGTGGTTATGGTGTCCAGCCAGATCGGGCTAATCGGACATCCACGCGCCGCGGCTTACGCGGCTTCAAAAGCCGGAATCAATGGCCTGGTTCGTGCGCTGGCGCTGGAGCTTGCCGGCAGTAATGTTCGCGTTAATGCCATAGCACCCGGACCGATTACCACACCGATGACGGCGGAAGCGCGCGCCGACGAGCAGCGCTCCCAGGGCCTGCTGAATTCGATACCGCTTGGCAGAATGGGTACGCCCGATGAGGTGAGCGCGGCGATTCAGTTTCTACTGTCTGATTCCGCCTCTTTTATTACCGGACAGATTTTGTGCGTCGACGGTGGCGTCACCGCGGCATAGATAAGGTATTAACTGATGACGAACCCCTTGCGCAGAGAATACGGTCCGGATGGCTGGTTTGGTGTGGCAGTGCCGCAAGCAAACCCCACTGTTGAGCCTGAGTTCCGGCGCATGATGCCGGACACGACCGAGTGCTTTGCGATGCGCCTTCGCAGTGCCAGCCCCGATGCAACTGTTCGTGTCATCGAATACATTGAGCATTTGCCGCAGCTGGCCCGTGACTTCGCCACGTTGAAGCTGGATGCGTTGCTGTTTGCCTGCACCGGTTCGTCGTATCTGATCACTGCTGAAGATTCCGCCCGCATTCAGGCGGAAACCGAGGCAGTGATCAATGCGCCTGTTGTGTTTGCCGCTGATGCGATTAAAGCCGAACTTGATGAAGTAGGTGCAAAAAAGATCGCGCTGTTATCGCCTTACCCGGACTGGCTGAACGATCCGGCCATTGCGCATTGGACAGGTCAGGGGTTTGAAGTGGTCGATGTCAGTCAGGTGGACATTGGCTCAGACAACACCGACCGGATTTATGCGCTGACTCAGGAAGATATCGCGCCGCATGTGCAGCGGCTGTTGGCAACTGATGCGGATGCGTTTCTTATCACAGGCACCGGAATGCCGGCCCTTTCAGCGATTGAACAGCTGTCTGCATCGGGTCGTCCTGCGGTGTCGTCCAACAGCGCGTTGGCGGCTCAGGCGGTAAAGCGGTTTGTCAGTGTTCGCGGCTAGAGGTTCGCGCTAGAACCACTTCTTCGCGCGTAACCAGATAATCACAACGACAGAGATTGCCGCCATGCCGGCAGACACCATCCAGAAAGCCGCTTCGTTTTCGAGCCCCGGCAGGCCGGCAGTGTTCATGCCGAACATGCCGGAGATAAACGTGATGGGCAGAAAAATCGCCGCCACAATCGACAGCACGTAGGTGCGCTGATTTTGTTCCTGCGATATCCGGTTCATCAGTTCTTCCTGAAGTACTAACGCGCGCTCGCGCACCAGGTCGAGATCTTCTATATAGCGCGCCATGCGATCGGCCTGTTCCCGAATGACAAACTGTTGCTCTTCGCTCAGCAGTTTGTTGCCGGCGCGATACAGGGAATCCAGCGCATCCCGTTGCGGTGCGAGATAGCGACGCACCGACGCGAGCTCGCGGCGCAGTTCCGATGTCTGGCTGCGCAATGCAGTTGCACCTGCCGTATCAATGCTGATTTCCAATGCCTCGATTCGTTCTTCGGTGTTGTCTACAAACTGTGCGATGCCGTCTCCGAGGCGGGTAATGAGATCAATCAGCAAATCCTGAGTGTTTTCGGGGCCCGGGTGATTGACAAAGTTCTCGGCGGTTTCTGTGGCCGCCATCAAGCGGCGCTGCCTGACAGTGATCAGCTTGTTTTGATCGGCCCAGATGCGCACTGAGACCATGTCTTCGGGGTCTGCCCCCGCATTGCGATTGATGCCACGCAGAACAAGAATGAGCCCGTTGCCGGTGGCCACCGAGTGCGGACGTGATTCCTCGCGGATCAGGGTGTCGACAGCGAAGCTTTGCAGTCCGAATGAGGAAAGTGTTTTTCTTGCATCGGCCGCCGAATAGTCAATGTGCGTCCAGAGCGGTTGCGACGGGTCAGCGGCCTGTGGGCTGGCGCATGGTTCCCACTGGCCTGCAGGGTTTAGAGCGTAGCTGAATATGATGGCACTGGAGTCTGTCATCCGGTCGTCTCCTGTTCCGGCGGATGATTCGCCTTAATTCAGACTAGTCAGATTAGCACGGCGATGCAATTGTTCTTGCAGTTCACGGCCTTCGCCTCATACGATAACTAACTTCGAGGCATAGCCTTCGCGCCAGAGATGTGACGATGGACCAGATTGATGACTTGCTCGACACGCCGGTGCTGACAATCAGTCAGTCCCAAAGTCTTACTGTGTTGCAGTTATTGCTGGCGATCGGGCTTGTCATTTTGGTTTTGCTGTTCGCGCGTGTCTTTGAGAAGCGCATTACCGGCAGCCTGAAAACCCGGAACGTTAATGCCGACCTTATTCAACTGATTCGCCGCAGCTTCTACGTACTGGTACTTGTGGTGTTGTTCATCACGCTGCTCGATTTACTCAACGTACCGCTTGCCGCGTTTGCGTTTGTTACCGGTGCAGTCGCCATTGGCGTGGGTTTCGGTGCACAAAATATCATCAACAACTTCATCAGCGGCTGGATCCTGATGTGGGAACGCCCGATTCGGTTGGGCGATTTTCTTGAAGTTGGCGACATGAAAGGCACGGTTGAAGCGATCAATACGCGATCTACGATGATGAAACGTGTCGACGGCGTGCACATGCTCATTCCCAACAGTCAGTTGCTTGAGAATACCGTCATTAACTGGACTTTGGTCGACCGGAAGATGCGTACCACTGTGCGTGTTGGCGTTGCCTATGGTAGTGACGTACAGAAAGTGCGGGAGCTTTTAAAGAGCATTCTCGAAGCCAACGACGATGTGCTGAAGACACCGGCCCCCAGCGTTATTTTTGAGGACTTCGGCGACTCGGCCCTGATCTTTGATGCGTACTTCTGGGTGGAGAGTTCCGCTGAGCGGGAAGCGCGCGCCGTGCGCAGTGCGATCCGCTTTGAAATCGACCGTGTGCTTGCCGAAAACGGCGTCACGATCGCGTTTCCGCAACGCGATGTGCACATCGACGGCGCTATCAAGATTACCCGCTAAGTCTTGTCTGCCAGGCTATCGGCAGCGTGCTTGCCGTGCATCTGCCCGCGCGCGCGCAGCGAATCTTTTACTACACATCAATTCAGGACGGCGTTATGACGGCCCTCGTTTGGTTTCGCAGAGATTTGCGGCTTGCTGACAATCCGGCCCTTCAACGGGCACTGGCAAACCACGACCATGTCGTCCCGGTTTTTATTCACGCGCCACACGAAGAAGCACCCTGGGAGCCCGGTGCTGCCAGTAACTGGTGGCTGCATCACAGTCTTTCGGCACTGGCTGCACAGCTGAACGAGCTGGGCAGCGGTCTGGTGATTCGTCAGGGTGATTCGTTGGCCTGTCTGCAAGACCTGATTAAAGAAACCGGAGCCGATGCTGTCTATTGGAATCGGCTCTATGAACCGGCGGTCATTGCCCGCGACAAGGTTGTTAAGGCCTCTTTGCGTGAGACCGATATTGAGGCCGAGTCTGCTAACGCTGCATTGATTAACGAACCCTGGGAAGTCGAGACAGACTCCGGCGCGCCATACAAAGTGTTTACACCCTATTGGCGCAAAGCGCGTGAGGTGCTGGGTGCCTTAACGGTTGCCGCAGCACCGGAGTCACTGTCATCGGGTGAGTTGCCCGAATCCATCGAACTGGATGAACTCAAGCTGCTGCCCACGTTGCGATGGGCGGATGGCTTTGCCGACGAGTGGCAGCCTGGTGAGAAGGGCGCGCATGCCAAGCTGGATGCGTTTCTCGACGGGGTGATTGCCGATTATGCCGAAGGCCGCAATCATGCGGATCAGGCCGCGACGTCACGTTTGTCAGCACACCTGCACTTCGGTGAAATCTCGCCACGACAGATTGCGGTTGCCGTTCAACAAGCCGTTGCCGGCACGGCAGCCTGGGACAACAGTGCTGACAAGTATCTGTCGGAGGTGGGCTGGCGCGAGTTCGCGTATCACTTGCTGTATCACTTCCCTGAAACCACCGACCAGCCATTGCACAAGCGCTTCGAGTCTTTTCCGTGGCGTGATGGCGATAACGAAGATTTTGCTGCGTGGTGTGCCGGCGATACCGGTATTCCGATGGTGGATGCCGGTATGCGCGAGTTATGGGCGACGGGCTACATGCACAACCGGGTGCGCATGGTTGTGGCAAGTCTGCTTACGAAGAACCAGCAGATCAGCTGGCTGGAAGGTGCCCGCTGGTTCTGGGATACGCTGGTTGATGCCGACCTTGCCAGCAACACGCTGGGTTGGCAGTGGACTGCCGGTTGTGGAGCGGACGCCGCGCCGTTTTTCAGAGTGTTTAACCCGGTGCGCCAAGGCGAGCGCTTTGATACCAGTGGCGAGTATGTGCGGCGCTGGTGTCCCGAGTTAAAAGGTTTATCGCAGAAGAACCTGCATCAACCGTGGGAAGCCACCGCTGACGAGTTGGAAGAGGCTGGCGTTGTGCTGGGTGAAAGCTACCCGAAGCCTGTCGTCGATTTGAAGACCAGCCGGCAAGATGCTCTCGATGCTTACGCTGTAATTAAAGAGATGAGCGCTTAGCGCTATCGCAGTGCCGGCCCCAGGTCGACCGCGACCGTTAGCCATAAGCGGGTAGTGTCTTCGAAAAAATTTTTCGCACCGTAGTGCGCAGCGGTGAACGTAACATCCACGCCATCCGTTATCTCTTTTCCGACTGCCGCGTCGATCTCGTTACCGTAGCGTGAGCTGCCTTTCTCGCTTTCAAAAACGTGGTAGCGCAGTGTGGTGGTCCAGGTGTTTTTGTTCCAATCGAGTTGCACATTGCTGTCGACAACACCAAAAAACGGTGTCGCAGAAAATACCGCTGCCCAGCCTTGATAACGATGCAGGTTTGCCAGCGGTGTGCTGAACGGTAAGCCAATGGGGTCGGCTGCACCGAGGCGCGCGTGGTCCAGTCTGAGGAAAAGCTCTTCGGTAAAGTGCAGCCCGAAAGTGAACTGCAGATAATTGGATGAATACGAGCCGAGCCTGCTGTCAGAGTTGGTTTGGTAGGCATACCGCCCGAACAACTCTGGCCGCAATGGACCGCTTTGGGCCGCCCAACCCAGACTAATGGACGCCGTTTCCTGACTTAACGCGGGTCTGTCACCGAAATCCAGGTTGTAGTAGCCGAGTCTGAGTTGCACCGGTGCTGCCGCAGAAGTGCCGGCGCTGAGTGCGTGGACCCGGCCGGTCAGTCTGGCCAGAGGGTTGCCGCTTGACGGCCCGTTCGGTCGGTTCACCTGATTGCTGAACGAATAGTCCGCCTGAATCAGGCCGTCGTCGTACTGCGCCCGGGCGGCATCGTAGGTTTGTTCGTTCTGGCGCCAGGGTCGGTTGCCAATGAAGCGCGCATCATCAAGTACGATGCGTTGTCTGCCGATACTCAGGCGTGTGTTCTTAATGCCGTCGAAATTCACCCGGGCGATATTCAGATCCGTGCCGTCGGGGTCGGGGACGACGGCACGGTTCGTTTTGCCGTTGCGCGTGGAATTGTACAAATCGTTGCCAATGTTCAGCACGTTATCGACGTTCAGGTCGATTGACAGGTTTTTCCATGAGCTTGAAGCAAAGACAAACCGACTCAATAACGTTGAAGCGTAGGCATCTTTTACCGGTAAGCCGTTCGTTACATACTCAAACCGGTAGCGAAAGTCGATGTCGATTTCACCGAAGGGTAATGCCGCCAGAGGTGCCTCCTCGGAGTGGGCAGCAGAGCAAACCAGCAATGCGGTCACGCCGGCAACGGCAAAACGGTTAGTCATCGATGGTTGCGATCCTGTTTTATCAATTCGGCAGCAGTGCACTATTCTAGCGGCTTGAGAAGTGCTGCGTGAAACATCCGGTAATCTTGCAACCATCGACACGCGTGCTTGTCTCAGCTAGCCACAGCAGCGGTTGAGTAGAACATTTGAGGAGCAGTCATGGCCGATAAAGAAAAGTATGGCAATACGTGGGAGTCTGAAGTGGAGTCTGATGGAGAATTTGTCAGGCATCAGACGAGTTTTCGTGATGCGGTGATGGCAGACGGCTCAACGGCGTTTCAGCCGGAGTCAGGGCGGTATCATCTCTACGTGTCGTATGCCTGCCCGTGGGCGCATCGCACCCTGATCATGCGCAAGCTCAAGGGCCTTGAATCCGCAATAAGCTTTGACGTGGTGAACTATCTGCTGCCCGACACCGGTTGGAGTTTTGAAAACCCCGAGGACGGTGCCACCGGCGATCGGATTAACGGCTTTGGCGGTTTGCGGGAAGCGTACATGCAAGCGAACCCTGACTTCGATGGGGCGATAACGGTGCCTGTTTTGTGGGACAAACAACTTGGGACGATTGTGAACAATGAGTCGGCAGAAATCATTCGCATGCTCAACAGCGAGTTCAATGCGTTTGCCGAACACCCCGAACTTGATTTTTATCCGGAGCCACTGCGCGAAAAAATCGATGAGATCAATGACTGGGTGTATCCGACCATTAACAACGGCGTTTACCGCTGCGGTTTTGCGACTAAGCAAAAAGCGTACGATCGTGCGTTTGGTGAGCTGTTTGAGTCGCTGGATCGTGCTGAGAATATTCTCGGCAGCAATCGCTACCTCACCGGCGATCAACTGACCGAAGCGGATATCCGATTGTTCGTGACGTTGCTGCGCTTCGACCCGGTGTACGTGCTGCATTTCAAAACGAATAAACGCCGCATTATCGACTACCCGAACCTGTGGGGTTTTACGCGTGAGATCTACCAGATGCCGGGTATCGCTGAGACGGTCAATATGACCCATATCAAAGGCCACTATTTCGAGTCGCATCGCCATATCAACCCGTTTGGCATTGTTCCGCAGGGCCCGGAGGTGGATTTGACCGAACCGCATGGACGCGGATAGCGGCAAGATCGGCGAATTTGTCGGTTTTTTCTGGATTATGTGAAATCTACGCCATATTGATGATGAAATTCATGGGTTTATCGTGGAATAATAAATTTATGGGCGAGTTTTGAACTGTGACTTGGTTCACTGTGAACCCTTTGGAAGAAAAATAAAGCCTGCTCAGCAGGCACAGTCTCATTCAGTTTTTGCCGTTACGGAATTACTTGAATGTCTACGACCTTAAACAGGGGATAGCGATGAAAAGACAGTACTTAGTTGCTGGTGTCGTGAGTCTGTTTGCGTCAGTAGCGAACGCTGCTGTGCTCGACTTTACGATTCCCACCAGCGGGTTTACCGTCGAGA
>CAYLLI010000056.1:0-12847 GCA_964384295.1 uncultured Chromatiaceae bacterium | reverse complement strand
CCCTCCATTGAGTCCTTCAGTATCGAAGGCAACAAAGACATTAAAACCGAAGATCTCGAAGAGCCGCTCGGGAAAATCGGCCTTAAGACAGGCCGTATCTTTGACCAGTCTGTCCTCGATGAAGTGGAACAGTAGCTGCTTGACCAGTACTACAGCGGCGGTAAATACGCCGCTCAGGTCACCAGTGAGGTTATCGAACTGCCGGGCAATAAAGTCGATATCCAAATCGTCATTAAAGAAGGCGATCGGGCGAAGATCCGCCAGATCAACATTGTTGGCAACAGCATCTACGACGACGATGAAATTCGCGATGAGCTGACGTTGCGCACACCGCACTGGTTGTCGTGGATTCGAAAGGATGACCGCTACTCTCGGGAAGCCTTGTCGGGCGACCTTGAAGTGATTCGTTCCATGTATATGGACAGCGGCTATGCGGACTTTCAGATTGAGTCCACGCAGGTGGCTGTTTCGCCGGACAAGAAAAGCGTTTTCATTACTGTGAATCTTGATGAAGGTCAGGAGTTCACGATTTCAGAAGTGAAACTGGCAGGCGATCTGATTCTGGGCGAGGAAGCGCTCCGACCCTATCTGCAGGTGCGACCGGGTCAGACCTACTCGCAGCAAGCTATCAGTACCAGTGTTGATCTGCTGAAGTTTGCGCTTGGCGGCGAGGGTTACGCATTTGCTGAAGTGCAGCCGGTGCCCGAGCTGGACCCGATTGAAAAAACCGTGGCACTGACGTTTTACGTCGACCCCAAAAACCGGGTGTACGTCCGCAGCATTAACTTTGACGGCGCATCTTCCGTCAACGATGAAGTGTTTCGTCGTGAAATGCGTCAGTTTGAGGGCGCGTACCTGAACAACGACCGGGTGGAGCGTTCCCGGGTGCGTGTGCAGCGTCTTCCGTATGTGGAGCAGGTGTCTGTAGAAACCAACCCGGTGCCCGGCACAACGGATCAGGTCGATGTTGATTTTGATATTAAAGAAGGATTGCCCGGCAGCTTTGGTGGCGGCATCGGTTATTCCGACTCGCAGGGCATCCTGCTGAACGGTAATTTTGTGCACACGAACTTCATGGGCACCGGTAACCGGATTTCGGCCGACCTGAACCTTGGGCGGTTCCGCAGCATTATCGGCGCGTCGTACACCAATCCGTACGTGACGCCTAACGAAGTGAGCCGGACCATCTCGGCCACGTATCGTGAGATTACCCAGTTCACGGCCGATGCGTCGGACTTTGATACGACCACACTAAGTCTGGGGCTGGAGTACGGTTATCCGTTAACCGAGTATCAGCGCATTATCTGGGGCGGCACGTTCCAGCGATCGGAACTCGCTGTCAACCGGGTCGGCAGTTCACAGCAGGCGATCGACTGGGTGCTGTCGAACGGTAACCCGACCATCGTTGACCCTCAGGTTGCAGTGACGGACTTCAGCACCTTTGAGCTGCTGACAGGCTGGGTGTTTGACTCGCGCAACCGCTCGCTGTTTCCGACCCGCGGCGCGCGACACCGGGCTACGATCAGCGCCACGGTGCCGGGCAGTGAAGTGCAGTACTACTTCCTTAACTACTCCTTCCAGCAGTATGTGCCGATGACGCGGTACTTCCTGTGGGCCTTCAAGTTTGACAGCGCTTACGGCGACGCTCTCGGCGATACGACATCGATCCCGCCGTTTCGAAACCGTTTTGCGGGCGGTCCCAACACCATTCGCGGTTACCGGGAGAATCAGCTGGGCCCCGTTGATAGCCTGGGCAACCCCTATGGCGGTAACGTCCTTGCGGTATTACAGAATGAGCTGATTCTGCCGCTGCCAGAGTCGTTGCAGCGTAAAACCCGCGCATCATTGTTTTTTGACATCGGCAATGTATTCTCTACCGGCAACGTGCTGTTCACCGCGCCCGACGGCTCGCCAAAAAGTTACGAGCCCGGCGACGTGGACCTGAAGTACTCGACAGGTGTTTCGGTAGAGTGGCTGTCGCCGATGGGCTTGTTTAAGTTCAGCTACGCGTTCCCGTTGAATGCGGAAGATTTCTCCGCAGATACCTTCGGCGACAGAACAGAGCGTTTTCAGTTTACGATCGGCGGCGCATTTTGACGGCAGCATGTTGGCCTGATGTGAGCTCCGGTTTGATGTACCAACGGATTATTTTTAAGGAAGAAGCGTATGAAAATCTTTAGTCGTATTGCCGTACTGGTGGTGCTGGCAGTGCAGAGCACCGCTGTGCTGGCTGCAGAGCCAAACAAAATCGGATTCGTGAATGCCCAGCGCCTGCTGGCAGAGTCGCCGCAGGCTCAGGCCGCGCGTGAAATACTGAACGATGAGTTTGCGCCGTTGGAGCGTGAGCTGGTTGCACTCGGTCAGGAGTTTCAGGCCAAGCAGGAAAAGTTGCAGCGTGACATTGATGTTATGAGCGCTGAGGAGCGCCGCAATGCGGAGCGGGATTTGCAGAACGACCAGCGCAATCTGCAGCGCCGCCAGAGTGAAGCCAACGAGGATCTGGAACGTCGGAGCAACGAGCTGACAGTGGGTATGCAGCAGGAGCTGGTGGCCGAAATCCAGCGATATGCGAGCGAGAATGGCTACGACCTGATCATTAACGAAGGTGTTTTGTATGTGTCCGAAGGGCTCGACATCACCGACGAAATTCTTAAAGGCCTGCAGGCACGCTTTAAGACCGGCGAGTAACTGTTTCAGGGTTCTTTTCCTGGGGTACCTTTACGTATGAGCGACACCTTCACTCTGCAGCAGCTGGCCGAACTGTTTAACGGCGAGATACATGGCGACGGCGATGCTGTTGTCAGCAGATTAGGGACGCTGCAGTCTGCGGACAGCGACAGCCTGGCCTTTTTCTCGAACCCGAAATACCTGTCGCAATTGCGCGAGAGCAAAGCCGGTGTGGTGATTATGCAGCCGAAGGCGGCGAAGCACTGGCCGGGTAACGCGTTGCTGGTAGATAACCCGTATCTGGTTTACGCGAAGGCAGCCGGCATGCTGCATCCGGCGCCGGAACTTGTGGCCGGCGTTGATCCCAGAGCCGTTGTGTCGGATGACGCTGTGGTGCCTGCAAGTTGCGAAGTCAGGCCGGGTGCTGTCATTGAATCGGGCGTTGTCCTTGGCGAGCGTGTCTATGTCGGCCCTAACACGTGCATCGGTAAGAATGTCCGGGTTGGCGATGACACCCGGTTGCTTGCCAACGTCACGCTGTATCACGACGTCGAACTCGGTGCGCGGTGTTTGATTCATTCTGCCAGTGTGATCGGCTCCGATGGCTTTGGTAATGCGCAGGATGCCGATGGCAGCTGGACGAAGGTGCCGCAGATCGGATCGGTCATTGTCGGTGATGATGTCGAGATGGGCGCGGGATGCACGATTGATCGCGGTGCCATTGAGAACACGGTTATTGGTGACGGTGTGCGGTTCGATAACCAGACTCACATCGGTCACAACGTCGAGATTGGGGCACACACCGCCTTCGCAGCGCAGGCCGGAGTGTCCGGAAGCGCTACAGTCGGGGCGCGCTGCCAGATTGGCGGACACGTAGCGATCGCAGGTCATCTTTCTGTCTGCGATAACGTCGGCGTGATGGGTAAGTCGGGCGTCTCCAACAACATTAAAGAGCCCGGGATCTATTCCAACGGGGTGTTGCCGCTGGAAACAGCCGTGCAGCACAACAAAAATGCGGTACGCTTTGGTCAGCTTGATAAAATGGCGCGGACGCTGAAAAAAGTCGAAGCCAGGGTACTGGGCGACGACAACGAATAGTTTTCCGGCCGGGCAATTGCTGTTGCCCGGCTTTACGAACCTGAACACAGACTGAGCGAACACATTAATGATTCATCCCACCGCCATCGTTTCTCCGCAAGCCGAGATAGCTGCTGATGTAGAGATCGGGCCGTATACGGTTATTGGTGACAACGTCACTATCGGCAGTGGCACGTCCGTTGCTTCTCATGTCGTGATTAACGGCCCCACCACGATCGGCGAGAACAACCGGATTTTTCAGTTCGCATCCATTGGTGATGAGCCGCAGGACAAGAAGTACGCCGGTGAGCCGACAACCCTTGAGATTGGTAACGGCAACACCATTCGCGAGTACGTCACGATTAACCGCGGCACCGCACAGGATGACGGCGTCACGCGTCTGGGCAATGACAACTGGCTGATGGCCTATGTGCACATTGCTCACGATTGCAAAGTGGGTAACGAAACCATTTTTGCGAACTGCGCGATGCTTGCCGGACACGTTACCGTCGAAGACTATGTGATCTTCGGCGGCATGTCGGGTGCGCATCAGTTCACCCGTGTCGGCGCGCACAGCTTTATCGGGAACAACGCAGGCGTTACCCGCGACGTTCCTCCGTACTTCCTGGTGTTCGGTCAGCCTGCCGTGCCGAAAGGCATTAACTCTGAAGGTCTGAAACGCCGCGGTTTCGATGCAGACCAGATTCGCGCCATTAAGCAGGCGTTTCGCGTGCTGTATCGCTCCGAGTTGCGGCTTGAAGAAGCGACTGAGCAGATCGCGGAGATGGCTGAAAGCCACAGCGAGCTGAAGATCATGTCTGATTTTCTGGCGAAATCTACCCGCAGCATCGTCCGGTAGCGCTGCCGCGTGCCGCGGATTGTCATCATTGCAGGCGAGGCTTCCGGCGACGAGCTGGGTGCCGGGCTGATTGCTGCCGCGCTAAAACTAAACCCCGATATTCGGTTTGAAGGCGTTGGCGGTCCCAGGATGGAGGCCGCCGGGTTTACGTCGTGGTTTTCCTACGAACGACTGGCGGTATTCGGTCTGTTTGAAGTGTTAAAGCATCTGCCGGATTTGCTGGATGCCGGTAAAGAGGTTAAGCGGCGAATATTGTCCGACCCGCCTGATCTTGTCATTGGCATTGATGCGCCTGACTTTAATCTCCGTGTCGAGAAAACGGTGAAAGCCGCCGGTATACCCGTGCTGCATTACGTTTGCCCGTCGGTCTGGGCCTGGCGCGAGGGCAGGGTGAAGCACATTCGTGCTGCCGCCGATCATGTGCTGTGCCTGTTGCCGTTCGAACCGGAGTTTCTGCGGCGCCATTCCGTGTCGGGCGAGTTTGTAGGGCATCCGCTTGCTGATGCAATCGCAGAGCCATTGCCGCTGAGTGCTTCGCGCGAGCGGCTGGGGCTTGAGAACACCAAAACGCTTGCCGTTCTGCCGGGCAGTCGCATGAGCGAAGTCCAGCGTTTGGGTCCGGTTTTTGCGGCTACGGCGCGTTGGCTGAGCAGTCAGGTTGCCGGTTTGTCATTTGTGGCGGCGTTTGCGAACGAGCGCACCCGTTTAGCATTTGAGCAGATCTGGGCGGACGCACAGGTGGGCGTGCCGCTGCATTGCATAGACGGTCCGGCCCGCGATGCCATGGCGGCAGCCGATGTCGTGTTGCTGGCATCCGGCACCGCCACGCTTGAGGCGATGCTGGTGGGCAGGCCGATGGTGGTTGCCTATCGTGTCTCATCGTTCAGCTATTGGCTGGTGCAGACCCTGAAACTCATCAAGCTGCAGCACGTGTCGCTGCCGAATCTGCTGGCAAAACGTGGTTTGGTGCCGGAGTTTATTCAGTATGATGCGACAGTGGAGAAAATCGGGCCTGCAGTGCTCGGGTACCTGCAGGCCGACGACGGAAATAGCGCTCTGTTGCAGGAATTTGCCGGCTTGCAGGGCGTGCTGCGTCAGGACGCCAGTCAGAAATCGGCGGAAGCCGCGATTCGGTTATCCGGCGCAGGAGTTAGCGCCGCATAGGTGGCTTCGTATAATGTCAGTCATGCCGGCGCGGCGCGAAACGCCCGGTTTCCGGCACACACCGATATCCAGACATCCGGTAAGGATGCATTCGGTCGTTGCATAAGCGCGGAGGGGAACAAGTTTGGTATTGCTAGCGGGCGTTGATGAAGCCGGTCGGGGGCCTTTGGCGGGCCCGGTCGTTGCTGCTGTCGTCGTGCTTGAGGACGGCCAGACCATCACCGGAGTGAACGATTCCAAAAAGCTGTCGGAATCTGCCCGGGAAGCGCTGTATGCCGATATTTGCGAGCAGGCGGTCGACTTTGCGATTGCCGAGGCCAGCCCGGAAGAGATCGATCGGCTGAATATTCTGCAGGCGACGATGCTGGCGATGAGCCGGGCGGTCAATAGTCTGAATGTCGTTCCTTCCCGCATTCGAATCGACGGTAACCGCTGTCCTGATCTGGGCCCGCTGAACGACGTCACAGAGTCGCTGGTCGGCGGCGACGGTTTGTGTGTGGCGATCGGCGCCGCATCAATACTGGCAAAGGTTACCCGCGACCGGCAAATGCTGTTACTGGACGAGCAATTTCCGGAATATGGCTTTGCCCGGCACAAGGGCTATCCCACGGCACTCCATCGGCAGGCGCTGGCGCAGCACGGACCGTGTCGCGAGCACCGGCGCAGTTTCCGCCCTGTGCGCGAGGCCATGCGCCTCGGCGAAGCGGGGGATGCCGCGTGACTGATCGCTTCGTGCATCTGCGGGTCCATTCGGAGTTTTCCATTGAAGACAGCGTGGTGCGGCTTCCGGGGTTAGCGAAGGCAACCGCAGGTGCCGGCATGCCGGCTGTCGCGCTGACCGACGCGAATAACCTGTTTGGCCTGGTCAAGTTCTATCGTTTGTGCCTGGCTGAAGGGATTAAGCCGCTGGTGGGTTGCGACCTGCTGGTGCGGCAGCCCGGCCAGACCGGCCGTGGTCATCCTCTGCCGCTGCTGTGCATGAACGATGAGGGTTACAAGAACCTGACCCGGCTGATTACCCGAGCGTTTCTCGAAGGCCGTTCTGATGACGGGGTTGCCGTTGATCTGGACTGGCTCGCTCCGGAGGCGACTGCCGGGTTGATTGCTTTGTCCGGTGGTCAGGCTGGCTTGCTTGGCGCCGCGATGACGCTGGGTGATGATATTATTAATAATACTATTCAATCACTTAAAGATTCTTTTGAAGATCGTTTCTATATTGAATTGCAGCGCATCGGCCGGCCGGGAGAGAACGAGTATGTGCGCGCGGCGGTGGGTTTGGCGAGCCGGCTTGGGTTGCCTGTGGTGGCGACCAATGACGTTCGCTTCCTGACAGCAGACGACTTTGATGCCCATGAAGCGCGCACCTGCATTCATCAGAGTATGGCGCTCGACGATGCCCGCCGCAGCAAGGTTTACACGCCGCAGCAGTACCTGCGCTCGCCGGAGGAAATGGCGGAGCTGTTTCGTGACCTGCCGGAGGCGCTAAGGAATACGGTCGAGATTGCTAAGCGCTGCAATCTCACGCTGCAGTTGGGGGAGAACTATCTTCCGAATTACGAAATTGAGGACGGCCGCGACCCGGGCCAGTATCTGGCTGACGAATCGCGCCGTTTACTGGCAGAAAAGCTGATCGAACTGGCAGATTCGCCGGCGCACACGCCACGGCCTGCCGCAGAGTATGAGCAGCGCTTAGAAACAGAGCTCAAAGTGATCAGCGACATGGGTTTTCCGGGCTACTTCCTGATTGTCGCCGACTTTATTCGCTGGGCGCGTGAGAACGATGTGCCGGTCGGTCCGGGGCGTGGTTCCGGTGCGGGCTCACTGGTGGCTTTTGTGCTGGGTATCACCGATATCGACCCGCTCGAATACGCGCTGCTGTTTGAGCGGTTTTTGAATCCCGAACGTATCTCAATGCCGGACTTCGATATCGATTTCTGCATGGAGGGTCGTGACCGCGTCATTGATTACGTGGCCGAACGGTACGGCCGCGAGAAGGTATCGCAGATCATCACCTACGGCACGATGGCGGCCAAAGCTGTGGTGCGTGATGCCGCCCGCGTGCTCGGTATGCCTTATGCCGTGGGCGACCGGATTGCCAAGCTGATTCCTGCCGATGTCGGTATGACGCTGGCAAAAGCCTTTGACGCAGAGGCAGAGCTCGACCAGCTGTATCGCAATGACGATGAAGCTCGCGCGGTGCTGGACCTGGCGCGCCAGCTCGAGGGCTTGAAGCGCAACGCCGGGACTCACGCCGGTGGCGTGGTCATTGCGCCGTCGGAACTCACCGACTTCGTGCCGCTGTACACACCGGAGGCGGGTGCATCGCCGGTCACGCAATTCGACAAAGATGACGTCGAAGCTGCCGGGCTGGTGAAGTTCGACTTTCTGGGCTTACGTACGCTGACCATCATCGACTGGGCGGTCAAGATCATTAACGAGCAGCGGGCTGCAGAATCTGAGCCGCCGCTTGATATCCGTAAACTGCCGCTGGACGACCCGAAGGCGTTTGCATTGCTGAAGTCGTCCCGCACCTCGGCGGTGTTCCAGCTGGAATCCAGGGGCATGCAGGACCTGATCAAGCGGCTGCAACCCGATGAGTTTACTGACATTGTGGCGCTGGTCGCACTGTTTCGCCCCGGGCCTCTTGAATCCGGCATGGTGGACGACTTCATTCAGCGCAAGCACAGCAAGTCGGGCAAGCCGATTGAGTACATGCATCCTGATCTGGAGCCCGTGCTCGAAGACACCTACGGGGTCATTGTCTATCAGGAGCAGGTGATGCAGATCGCCCAGAAGCTGGCCGGCTATACGCTGGGCGGCGCCGACATGCTGCGGCGGGCGATGGGCAAGAAAAAGCCTGAAGAGATGGCGAAGCAGCGCGAGATCTTCATGAGCGGTGCGGCGGAAAACAATGTCGACCCGGAGAAGGCGCGCCAGATCTTCGATCTGATGGAGAAGTTCGCGGCGTACGGGTTCAATAAATCGCATTCGGCGGCCTATGCGCTGCTGGCGTACCAGACGGCGTGGCTGAAGGCGCATCACCCGGCGGCGTTTATGGCTGCGGTGCTGTCGGCCGACATGGATAACACCGACAAGCTGGAATTTATGCAGCGCGAGTGCAAATCGCTGGGGCTCGAGTTGCTGGCGCCTGACGTCAATCAGTCCGATACCCGTTTCAGTGTCGCCGGCGAGCGGCAGATTCGCTACGGGCTGGGTGCGTTAAAAGGGTTGGGTAAGTCGGTAGCGGACACGCTGGTTGAGCTGCGCACCGCGGACGGGGAGTTTGCATCACTCGACGACTTCTGTGCCCGGGTCAACACGCAGAAAGTGAATAAGCGGGCGATGGAGGCCCTGATTAACTCAGGTGCAATGGATGCGTTCGGGCCGAATCGGCCGAGCATTCTTGCCGCTTTGCCGGCGGCATTGAGCAAGGCAGAGCAGGCGCTGCGCGACCGCGAGGCCGGCCAGAATGACATGTTCGGCGATCTGGCCGATCCGGTGATTGCCGAAACCACGGCGATTCGTAAGCTGCCCGAGTGGGGCTTCAGTGAGGTGCTCAAAGCTGAGCGGGCGGCGTTGGGGTTGTATCTTAGCGGTCATCCGCTGGATCTGTATCGCTCGGATATGCGCTATATCTGTAAAGACACGATCGGCGGTCTGAATGGCCGCAAGCCCCCGCCAAAAGCGGAAGATGGCGGCTACCGCCGCACGAAAGGTGAGGAGGTTGAGGTTGTCGGTCTCATTACCGAGCTGCGCAAGCGTGCCAATCGCATTACCTTTTTTCTGGATGACGGCGAGCAGCGCATCGAGTGTCAGATGTTTAAAGAAACATTTGATAATCTGAAGCATCTTATTGATAACTTTGAAGTTCGTATCATCAAAGGGCAATTACGCTGGGACGATTTCATTGATGGCTGGCGTATTGCCGTCTCGGATATCGCGGATATCGACCGGGTCGTTGAGAACCGTGCGACGCATCTGGTCATCAACTGGGATGCCACGGGTGATCATCCGCTCGACGTTGCAGAGCTGGAGGCGCTGCTGGCACCGTGCCGGCCGGGGCGTTGCGCTGTCAGCGTCAATTACATCACCCGCGAGGCGTCTGCCCGGGTCTATCTGGGCGACAACTGGTGCGTGCGGCCGACGGCCGAGCTCAGAGACAAGTTCACGTCGCTGTTTGGTTTGCAGGGTTTTGCGTTTTTCGGCGATACGAATCGTCGCTCGGCGGCATAGCTTTTCGCTCACGCTGTGCGACAATAAGCGCGTTTTTTCTGCGAAAGACCTGACCCAATGGACCTGAATTTTCTGGATTTTGAGCAGCCGATTGCTGAGCTCGAAGCAAAGATCGAAGAGTTGCGCTATGTCGGCGACGACTCCGAACTGAACATCGGCGATGAAATCGAGCGACTGCAAAGTAAAAGCAAGTCGCTGACCAAGAGCATTTTTTCGAAGCTCTCTCCGTGGCAGGTGGCACAGTTGGCGCGGCACCCGCAACGACCGTATACGCAGGACTACATCGATGCGATTTGCACCGACTGGCAGGAGCTGCATGGTGATCGCATGTATGCGGATGACCCGGCGATTGTCGGCGGCATCGGGCGAATCGAAGGTCGTCCTGTTGTCCTGATCGGGCATCAAAAAGGTCGCGACGTGAAATCCAGAATGCTGCGCAACTACGGCATGCCCAAACCTGAGGGCTATCGCAAAGCGTTGCGGCTGATGAAGATGGCCGAGAAGTTTAAGCTGCCCGTCGTCACGTTGATTGACACGCCGGGCGCTTATCCCGGTGTGGGTGCCGAGGAGCGGGGGCAGAGTGAGGCGATTGCCCGGAACTTGCTCGTGATGTCCCGGTTAACCGTGCCGATCGTCTCGTTGGTGATTGGCGAAGGCGGCTCCGGCGGCGCGTTGGCGATCGGTGTGGCTGATCGCTTGCTGATGCTTCAGTACGGCGTCTATTCCGTCATTTCCCCCGAAGGTTGCGCCAGTATTCTGTGGAACAACGCGGGTAAAGCGGAGACGGCTGCGGAGTCCATGGGCATTACCGCAGACCGCTTGCAGAAACTCGGGCTCGTCGATCAGGTGCTCGAAGAGCCGCTCGGCGGAGCGCATCGCGACCCCGAGGGCATGGCAGAGGTCATCAAGAATGCGGTGCTGAGCCAGCTGGATTCCCTGGAAGTCATGGGCACCGACCAACTGTTGGCAGCCCGTGAGGCGCGGCTTAGCTCATTCGGGCGTTTCGAAGAGTCGTAGTTTTCGCGTGCGTGGTCATTCCGTGACGCGAGCCGGTCAGTGAGTCCATGAGCTCTGTGATTGAAACAGTGCAGGCGCAGATTGCGGTCTCGCTGGATCTTGCAGCGCAGATTGCCCCGCAATCGGTTTGCGTCGCCTTCAGCGGCGGACTTGATTCCACGGTGCTGTTGCATGCCACCGCAGCACTTCGCGAGCGTTACCCCGAACTGACTGTGCGTGCGCTGCATGTCGATCATGCGTTGCAAGCCGACAGTGCCCGGTGGGCGTCTGACTGCGCCGATTACTGCAAGGCGCTGAACGTTGAGTTTCAGGTGCTTCCCGTTCAGGTGGGGTCGTCCGGAGGGCCGGAAGCCGCAGCCCGGGCAGCGCGTTACCGGGCCCTGGAAGAAGCACTGCAGGCGGGTGAAACGCTGATGCTGGCTCAGCATCAGGACGATCAGGCTGAGACGTATCTGTTGCAGCTGATGCGCGGCAGCGGTACGCAGGGCCTCGCGGCAATGCCGGCAGTCGCGTCGTTTGGTCGCGGCAAGGTTATCAGACCGCTGCTGACCATCAATCAATCGTTGTTGGCGGACTACGCTGCAGCCTGCGGGCTTACGTGGATCGATGACCCCAGTAATGCTGACACCCGCTTTGATCGCAACTGGTTGCGGCACAAAGTCATGCCACAAATCCAGGGGCGCTGGCCAAATGCTCAGAATGCCATTGCCCGCAGTGCGCGATATGCGGCAGAAGCGTCGGCCTTGACCGATGCGCTCGCTGAGATTGACGCTGAAGGTGTCCGGCGAGGCTGCATGCTTGATGTCGAAGGTCTGTTGGCGCTGGAGCCCCTGCGGCAACGTAACCTGCTGCGCTTCGTGATCCGCGATCTGGGCTTGCCGGTACCGTCAGAAACCCGGTTGCGGGAAGTGCTGAGAGCCATTGCTGCTGCCGGAGCAAATGCTCAGCCTGAAATTGTTTGGACGGGCGCATTCGCAAGCCGTTATCGCGGTCAGTTGGTGGTTCAGCCTGAGGCAGCCCGTGTTGCTCCCGATACCGATCCAGTGCCGGTATCGGCTGCGATGCTGAGCGGTGCCGAGCCTTGCGTGCTCGGCGGGGCTGCCGGAACGCTGACATTTATGCCTGAGGCCGCTGCAGGAATCTCGCTAAAGTCTGTAAACCAACCGCTGGACGTGCGGTTTCGTCGTGGCGGCGAGCGCATTAAGCCTGCGGGCAGTGCGCATCATCGCAGTCTGAAGAACCTGTTTCAGGAGGCGGGGGTGGTGCCTTGGATCCGTCCGGCGGTTCCGTTGTTGTATAGCGGTGATGAGTTATTAGCCGTCGGGGACTTGTGGATTGCCGACTCAGCGACAGCGCGCGACGGTGAACCGGCCATCCGTCTGGACTGGTTCAGCGAGTCGATGAAGCAGCTTGGTCCCGTGCAGGCTTCCGAAACAGCGGTAAAAACCGGTTAAATGCCGGCCCAAAGGCCGCCTTGTCATTGTGGTAAACCCGGTGCTCTGGTATCTTTTACACCCGAGTTAAGGTTCTGCGTTGGACCATCGCGCGCCGGCTACCACACTGCATTCGTTTAGGGTTATCTGTAGTGATTTAGTTTCTTATAATGTTCTTATAAGAAACTGATAAATCGGCGATTTTTATATCTGAACCTGTTCGGGACGCTACGAATTACTGTTCCTGCAGGCGAACTATGGGATTCATTCATGCCCCGTTTTGTGTTCGTTACCGGTGGTGTTGTCTCGTCTTTGGGCAAGGGCATCACCTCGGCATCTTTGGGTGCCATTCTTGAAGCACGCGGCCTGTCGGTCAGCATGATTAAACTGGACCCTT
>CAYLLI010000055.1:0-13165 GCA_964384295.1 uncultured Chromatiaceae bacterium | reverse complement strand
AGTCTGAGACGAGGAGTTCTGCGATGCGATTGTTTATTGGTGCAGTGTGCGTGGCGCTGGTTGCGTGGATTTGGAGCCTGGTGTTTTACGTGTTCACGGATATTCCGTACACGACGATGTCAAAGACAGCGGATGATGTGGCAGCGGCAGAAGCGCTGCTGGAACATTTTCCGGAATCGGGAACCTATATATTGCCGGGGCGCTACTCCGGCGATGAGGTTCGCAAAACGATGCGAGCCAATGGCCCGGTGGCCACGGTCTACATTCAGCGCGAAGGTGTTCCCGAGGCATCGCCGGTGATGATTGCGATCGGTTGGTTTAACAGCGTCATCATTGGTTTATTGATCGGTGCGGCGATGCTGCGACTTAACAAGTACACCACCGATTATTGGACGCATGTGGCGATATGCGGAACCGTCGGGCTCGCCTATACCGCGTATCCGCGGTTTGCCGATATCATATGGTCCGCGTTTCCGCCGGGTTATCAACTGATGATGATTTTTTCGGACGGAGTCAGTTTTACGTTAATGGTGATGGTGATGGCGTGGTTCACGCGCCCTAAAGTTGCTGCCGCCGGATAGTCTTAATGCAAAAGTTCGTCATTGTTTTCCTGGCTGCGCTGAGCCTGGCACTGGTTGCCGGCGTTTTGCTCAGGCCGTCACAGCCGCTGCCGCTGGGTATGCCACAGGTCATCGAGGGTAAAGCCGGCAGCCTGCTCGAGCCTGCGAAACCGATGCCTGATTTTGCGTTGGTCGATCAGGATGGCAACCCGTTTGGCAATGCCGAACTGAACGGCAAGTGGACGTTGTTGTTTATGGGGTTCGCTTCCTGCGGGCATTTTTGCCCGCCGACAATGTACAAGTTGGGCCTGATTCGGGACGCAGTGATGGATTCAACCGACGAGAAGCTGGAGGTCTTGTTTGTTTCCGTGGATCCGGGCCGTGACACATTGCCCGTGCTCAGCGAGTACATCTCAGCCTACGGCGAGGGCTTTGTCGCGGTTACCGGTGACGATGCTGCACTGAATCAGTTGGTGGGTGGTCTGGGTGCGAGTTTCCGGGTGGTTCAGACACCCGATGAGTACACCGTCGATCATTCGCCGGCCGTTTATTTGATCAACCCCGAAGGCGGTTTTGCCGGGCTGTTTACGCCGCCGCACCGGGTTGAGCCGATTGCCGGGGATGTCGTCAGCGTCATCAAAGGGCTGTAGTCGCGGGGTTTGCGCGGCGCAGCAGATTTCATCCATTCAGACGATGCTCACGCTGCAATTTCGCTGGTTTTTGCTGCAGAGCGCTATATACTGAAGTTGTGCAGTGATGGTTTTTCTTATACAGCGCTGTATAGGGGGTTGTTCTTTTGGCAGCTTCGCTGCCGGTTAATGTCAGAGGTTCGTATGTCTAGAGTGAGTGGTACCGTCAAGTGGTTTAACGACGCAAAGGGTTTTGGTTTTATTGAGCAGGAAGGGGGTCCGGACGTTTTCGTGCACCATTCAGCGATTCAGGCAGAGGGTTTTAAATCACTTCAGGACGGCCAGAAGGTCACGATGGAAGTCACGCAGGGTCAGAAAGGCCCGCAAGCAGAAAACGTGATTGCCGAGTAGGGTTTTTTGCGTTCAACCAATCGGCATGACCGGTTGGTTTGAATGAAGCTACTACGAAAAAACCGGTTTGCTGAACAGCAAGCCGGTTTTTTTTATGTCGATTCCGCGGTGCTCAGTTCCACGGGGAAGCGTTTCTGGTACATGTACTTCAGTGCGTGATGGTAATACCAGAAGGGCTTTACGACGCCCGTATAGCGCGTGCTGCCGGCAACGTTGGCGGGCGAACCGGAACGAATGTCTGCATTGCGCAACGCGTTAATCACAGTGTTGAGCCGCACATCTTTGTTCTGAGCGGCATCGGTGCCGGCCCAGACATCGAGAAACTCCTGCGGAAACTCTTCCTTCGCCCGAATCGTCGATTGGCCGCTGCTCACCTGGCTGCCGGTGCCGGCGCTGCCGAACAGGTGATGGTGCGTTTTATTCCAGAACTCTTCCTGACCGGCTACGTAATCGATGCCCGCGTACCCGCACACCTGTTCCAGCATCGCGCCGGGGTCTGCGACCAGTTCTTCAAAGTTCACCGCGACAAACGGCAGGCGCAAATCAAGAAACCGTTCGTAGTAGTTCAGAAACGAACGTCGAAAGTAATCGACCGGCCGGCCGCGTTTCCAGTGTGAGTAGGCGAGATCAATCGGCTCTTTCCACAGCAAGATGTTTTTGACAGCGAGCTGGTTGGTTCTCGCCCACAGGTTGCTGTCGAGCACCCAGTTCAGGTCTTTCGATGAGTCGACAACGTGGTGAATGCCCGGTTGATCCAGCGCTGCTTTATGGAAGTTTTTCTCCGGCACCTTGCCCAGCACGCTCCAGACCGGACAGGGTTTTTGGCCGCAGGAACAGTCCGGATCGAAATGGTGGGTGCGATAGGGGCGAAACAGTGCGTAGATCTCGCCGCAGGAAAACGCGCTATCGCTGTTGCCCAGCATCAAGTCCAGCATCGTAGTGCCGGAGCGCGATGCGCCGCAGACCAGAACCAGGTTGTCGGAGTTTTCGGGCATGATTTAGGGCGTTCGCCTTAGAAATAATCGGAATCTGGCAATAATGAATACTCTGGTGAACCATCGTCAAGGATCAAGTTAACAATCCGCGCGGGTCAGTTGACAATTATCATTGGCGGCGCGGCTGCGCCAATCTATGGTCGGAGGGGTAGCAGGCTAAAGCCTGCGCTCGCAGTCCTGCTAGGATTTCGACGCTATTATTTTTGCTCACAAGAGCAGCAGACACCTCTCCGGGGCGCCCGGAAGCGAAGGACAATCATGACTAAACAAAGTGACGTAAAAACTATTCACGAGTTTCTCGAAGACAACCCGAATGTGGATGTCTCAAAGCAGTGGGAACGGATGTGGGATATTCACGGCAAGATCGCTGATCGGATCATTGAGCGTTTCGACTGCAAATTGCACCCGATTTCTGAAGGTGCGGATTACTACCAGTCTGAAGACGGTGCCATGGAAGGGGCGTTCTTCGGTTACACCGGTAACGACGTCGACTGGTTCGTCCGGTCATGGATTGGTAACCGCAAAGCCAGCATCATCGACATGAACATTAACGTGGTGCTCGGGCAGGAAACGCTGGTGCCGAACCTGATGGTTATTTTTGGTACCGTGCCGAACATGCTGTTCTATGCGGACTACGTAAACCGTGTTGATCTGAAAACCAACGAAGCTTACGTCGACCAGTACTACGAGGGTGACGCGAACAAAGACTATCTCGAGTTTCGCGCCAACACCGACTACGTATGGTCGGCCAGTCACGGCCCCGGCATTCGTTGCATGCAGTCACCGGTATGCTCCAGCTACATCACCGACCTGACCGACGAGCACATCGATCAGTGCGAAGCGTACCTGCAGAAGTTCGTCGACCGCTGGTTCACCTGGTATGACAATGCCGACAAACTGCCGCCGGCATTGCGTGATGCGCAGCAGGAATATGACTTCACCTATCGCGAGTACACGAACCGCAAGGATCCGATGAACGTGATTCCTGAGCGGATCTTCGGTAAGGAGATGGCGCAGATGATGTTGGATCGCCGCGGCGGTGTGGTTCAGATGGACGCTGATCGCGGTAAGTGGAAATAAGCGAACCGCAGTAACGCAGACAAAAAAGCCCCGCTAAACAGCGGGGCTTTTTTTATGGTGCGTTGAAGTCGCGGATTACGCGTCGCGCAGTGCGGGCACGACGTGTTCGCCGATGATTTTCAGGCCTTCCATCGGTTCGCCGTGCAGGCGCAGAGCGATTTCAGTGAGGCCCGCTTTGCCGAACAACTTGAAGCGTTCGATTTCGCGGTCCAGTGCGTCCAGGCCGCCGGTGGAGGTCAGGCCTTCACACAAACGGTTGGAAATTTCTTCAGGCACGCCCGGTACGTTATCGGACTTGGCGAAGTAAGAATCGACGTACTGCTGGTAGTTGTCGCGGACCAGTTGCACCTCTTCTTCATTCAGATACATGTTGATCATGTCCGGGTCCAGCAGTCGTGCACGCCACGGCAGTTCCAGGCGTGACTCGCGGTACGCGGCGGCGGCATCTTCTTTGATGTGCCAGCCCCAGAACGTATTGATGCGGAAGTCTTCCGCCGGCTCATCACGACGGCTCAAGCCTGTTTTCACGTGACCCACGGCAGGTTCAGCAACCTCCGGTGGCGTGCAGCCAACAAAGCAACCGTCGGCAACACGGCCTTCCATGCGCATCATCATCTCGCGATACGCGGTGCCATACACTTTTGGTGCTGGTGCAGTTAGCCAGTCGTAGGCGCACGGCAGGTTGACGTTAAAGATCTCACCTTTGTAGCCGTCTTTTAAGCCGCCGCTGCCGGCCAGGCGAATAATTTCGATCGCTTCGCGAATCGCAAGCACCTGTTTCTTGGGTTTCTTCAGATCCATCGCGGTGATGTTGCCTTCGCCCGCACCGACCGCAATCTGTGCGCGACCGCCTGACATCTCATTCAAAGAGAGCAGGGAGTTCGCAATTTTCAGGGGGTGCATTTCAAACGGGCTGACCGCGAGCGGGCCCATTTTCAGTTTGCTGGTCGTTTGCGCCAGCGGCACCAGGCTCAAAAAGCCGTCCCAATGCGCAAAGTAGTTCGAAGTCCAGATAGCACGAATGCCATATTTTTCAGCTGCCTGGCCAATTTCCGTGATCTGCTGAGAATTCAGATCCGGTTCGAGAATAAGATCGACGTCCACGTGAATATTCCTTCCGCGTACCGGTCAGAGCGCCGGCTTGCTGGTTTAAGCGACCCCGCTGCGGGTCAGGTTTTATACAGGGCTGCAAAGATAGACCTTTCAACAGGTTAAATCCAGAACGAAGCCAGCCCCCAAGTGGTCGAAGCATAAGAACAGACGGGCTGGCACCTCGTGATTTTTGTCAATCGGTATGGAAACCCGTGAAATACAGGGCTGTTGGTAGATGGCTAAACCGCTCTGTCAAGGTATCTATCCGACATCGCCCCGACTATAATTGCGGCATTCATCGAGCATCTTGATTCCTGATTCATGACCACACTTAACGATTTCCGCCTGACACTGCGCGGCAAAGAGTATGTACCCATCATTATCGGCGGTATGGGCGTCGATATTTCTGCTGTGGAGCTGGCGCTGGAAGCATGCCGTTTGGGCGGTATTGGTCATATCTCGGATGCGATGATTCCGTTCGTCTCCGACAAATATTTCAAAACCCACTACACCAAAGCCAAAACCACCGAGCACAAAGCCAGCCGCAATACTTCCGATAAATCGCTGGTGAAATTCAATCTGGATCGATTGTACGAAGCCCAGATGGCTGTGGTGACGAAGTCAATGAGTCGCAAGCAGGGCGATGGGGCGATCTGGATCAACGTTATGGAGAAGCTCACGATGGGTGCCGCCGGCGATACGCTGGGCGTTCGTCTGAATGCGGCCATGGATGCCGGGGTGGATGGCATTACGTTGTCCGCCGGATTGCACAATCAGAGCTTGCGGTTGATGTCGGAGAACAAACGTTTTCGCGATGTTGATATCGGCATTATTGTTTCCAGTGTCCGCGCGCTAAAAATCTTCCTGCGCAGCGGTAAGCGGGTCGACCGGTTGCCGGACTACGTGATCGTCGAAGGGCCTTTGGCCGGCGGCCATCTCGGCCGAGCACAGCCTGCGCGACGTGTTTAACGAAGTCGTTGAGTTTGTCCGGGCCGAAAACCTGCCGATTGCGGTGATTCCAGCGGGCGGCGTGTTTACCGGCACCGATGCCGTGGAGTACCTTCAGGCGGGCGCTTCTGCCGTGCAGGTGGCCACCCGCTTTACCGTCACGAAAGAGTGCGGTTTGCCTGATAACGTCAAGCAAAAGTACTTTGAAGCCGACGAAGAAGATGTGGTTGTGAATGGCTTGTCGGCAACGGGTTATCTGATGCGTATGCTAAAAAACAGCCCGTGCATCGGCTCTAATGTGAAGCCTCAGTGTGAACCGTTCGGCTACATTCTGAGCAGCAAGGGTACCTGCCTGTACATCGATTCTTACGATGCCACCGGCACCGATGCGAAAGGCAAGAAGCAGCCGGTCACCGACAAGATGTGCACCTGCTATCACTTCAGTAAGCACAACGTGTACACCTGTGGTCACTACGTGTATCGCCTGAAAGATACGACGAACCGCTTGCCCGACGGCAGCTATCAGCTGCTGACAGCCGAGCACGTGTTTAACGATTATCTGCACAGCACGGACCATCAGATCACGCTGCCACCGTTAGAGCAGGATTCAGCCTCCGCTTAATCCAGCCACTGCAACGGCGGCTCCTGCAGCAACGCGAGCTGTTCTTTCAGCGACAGAATGTGTTCTTCCCAGTACCGCGCACTGTTGAACCACGGAAACGCCTGTTTGAATGCCGGATCGTCATTGCGCCGTGCCAGCCAGGCTGCGTAATGCAGCAGGCGCAGTGACCGCAGCGCCTCAATCAAATGCAGTTCCCTGGCATCGAACCGCCGGAATTCCGTATAGCCCTTAAGCAGTGCATCCAACTGCGGGGTTTGTTCTTCGGCCGCCCCCGATAGAAACATCCACAGGTCCTGAATGGCCGGTCCCGAGCGGGCGTCGTCCAGATCAACAATGTGCAGGCGGTCTTCGTTGACCAGCACGTTGCCAGGATGAAAGTCGCCATGCAGTCGGATGGAGCGCGGATACTCCGCCCGCTCGTAGGCATCTTCGATGAGCGCAAACAGGTTCTCGCAGGTGCTGGTATAGCTCGGGATCAGTTCAGCCGGAATGAACTGGTGGTCCAGCAGATAGTTGCAGGAGTCGATGCCGAACGATTGCATATCGAGCTCCGGCCGATGCTCGAATTCCTGCGTCTCGCCGCGCTGGTGAATCCGCCCGACCAGTCGGCCGAGCTGCGTGAGCAGATCGAGCTGGTCGAGCTCGGGCGCGCGTCCTCCGTGGCAAACGTACAACGCAAAGCGGAAGTGGCCGTGGTGAAACAGCGTTTCTCCGCCGTGCTCGATTGGAGCGAGCACCGGAATCTCGGCATCGGCGAGCTCCGCGGCAAACTCGTGTTCCTCAAGAATAGCGTCGTCGCTCCAGCGGGCGGGACGATAGAACTTTGCCACCAGCGGGCGTCCGGTGTCCTGGCCAACCTGATAGACACGGTTTTCATAGCTGTTCAGCGCCAGCATTCGGCCATCGCAAGGGAATCCGAGCGCTTCGACGGCATCGAGGATGTCGTCGGGAGTCAGGTTCAGGTAGGCAATGCTGCTCGCGTCGGTCATTGACGCAGTGTAGCACCGCCGTTGGAGCATCATGCGGCGTCAAAGTTGGCTCTTCGAAGCGCAGTGCGGCTAAATAATCGCCACATCGCTGTGGCGCTGCTCTATAATTCGCGCGGCTTCACGTCAGGCCGATCAGTGCCGCTTCCGGAAGAGAATCCATGAGTTCAGTAGATAACCTTCGCAATATTGCGATCATCGCCCATGTTGACCACGGTAAAACAACCCTGGTTGATCAGTTGCTGCGTCAGTCCGGCACGCTGGATGAACGCGCCGACCCGGTGGATCGTGCGATGGACTCGAACGATCAGGAGCGTGAGCGCGGCATTACGATTCTGTCGAAGAACACGGCCATTAACTGGGGCGACTCACGTATCAACATTGTCGACACACCGGGACACGCCGACTTCGGCGGCGAGGTGGAGCGTGTGTTGTCGATGGTCGACAGCGTGCTGCTGCTGGTCGATGCCGTTGACGGTCCGATGCCGCAAACCCGGTTTGTCACCGAGAAAGCATTTGCGCATGGCTTCCGTCCGATCGTCGTCATTAACAAAATTGACCGCGACGGCGCACGCCCGGACTGGGTGCTCGACCAGACCTTCGATCTGTTCGATCGCTTAGGCGCGACCGATGAGCAGCTCGACTTTCCCGTTATCTATTGCTCCGCACTGGGCGGTTACGCCGGTCTGGATACCGACGTGCGCGACGGCGACATGACACCGCTGTTCGAAACCATCATGAGCGAAGTGCCGGCACCCGAAGTGGATACTGAAGGTCCGCTGCAGTTGCAGGTTTCAAGCCTAGACTACGATTCGTATGTGGGGGTGCTCGGTATCGGCCGCGTGACCCGCGGCAGTATTGCCCCGAATACGCCCGTAACGATTGTTGATTCTGATAACAAGCAGCGCAACGGCCGCGTGCTTGAAGTCTATGGTTTCCATGGTCTGGAGCGCCGCAAGGTGGAGCAGGCCAACGCCGGCGACATCATTGTGTTCAGCGGCATCGAACAACTCGATATCTCCGACACGCTGTGTGACCGGGAGCATCCTGAAGCGCTGCCGGCGCTGGAGATTGATGAGCCCACCATCAGCATGACGTTCCAGGTCAACAAATCGCCGTTTGCCGGTCGCGAAGGCAAGTTCGTCACCAGCCGGCAGATTTCCGAGCGTCTGGATCAGGAGCTCAAGCACAACGTGGCTCTGCGCGTTGAAACCACCGAGGACCCGGACAAGTTCCGTGTCTCGGGGCGCGGCGAACTGCATTTGTCCGTACTGATTGAGACGATGCGTCGCGAAGGTTACGAGCTGGCCGTCTCCCGGCCGGAAGTGATTTTCCATGAGGAAGGCGACGAAGTTACCGAGCCGTGGGAAATGGTGACTGCTGACTTTGAAGAAGAATACCAGGGTGCGGTGATGACGCGCCTGGCTGATCGCAAAGGTGAGCTGAAGAATATGGAGCCTGATGGTCGTGGTCGTATGCGACTGGAGTACCGGATTCCATCGCGCGGACTGATCGGCTTCCGCACCGAATACCTGACGGCCACCGCCGGCACCGGACTGCTGTTCTCGGTGTTTGACGGCTATGCCAAGCGGGTACCCGGTGAGATCGGCCAGCGTAACAACGGTGTGTTGGTTTCAATCGCCAATGGCAAGGCGCTGGCCTATGCGCTGTTCAACCTGCAAAACAGCGGCCGGCTGTTTTTGTCGCACGGTGTGGAAGTGTATGAAGGCATGCTTGTCGGTATTCATAGCCGTTCGAACGACCTCGGCGTGAATCCTACCAAGGCGAAGCAGCTCACGAACATTCGTGCGGCCGGTTCCGATGAGGCGCTGACGTTAAGCCCGCCGGTGAAGTTCTCGCTGGAGCAGGCGCTGGAATTCATCGAAGACGATGAGCTGGTCGAGGTGACGCCGGAGAGCATTCGTCTGCGCAAGAAGCACCTGACCGAGGTTGAACGTCGCAGAGCGTCGCGCGCCGCCAGCGCCTGATCTCAAACGTTTTACTCTGCGGGCCCTTTATAGCGGCCTGAGTCTGACGCGTCGCAGCTGCCGGTAGCGTGGCAGTGCCGCAGCGGCAAAAATGTACCTGATTTCGCAGCAGTTTCACATAAGCCTTTGTTACGGTAATCCGAAGTCCCAAGTGTTTGCCGCTGTACTACAATCGGGTAGATTGGGGTATTGCAGGCAAAAGTTTTAGCGAAACAATTCATTATGAAATTACAGATTCTCTCTCATGCAGGTATGACGGTAACTTCAGCGGCGGGCAGTCAGGTGTTGTGTGACCCTTGGTTGATTGGCAGCACGTACTGGCGTTCCTGGTGGAACTATCCCCCGGTTGCCGATGAGTTGATTGAAACGCTGAAACCGGATGCGATTTATCTGACCCACATTCACTGGGATCACTTCGCCGGTCCGTCATTGCGGCTCTTTGACCCTGAGATTCCGATCGTTATTCCGAAAGAGCCGGCCGGCCGCATTGCGCGCGACCTGCGCGATATGGGCCTGAACAACATTGTCGAGTTGAATCACGGCGAGTCGTTCATGGTCGGCGACATTAAGCTCACGTCCTACCAGTTCTTTGTGTTTGCCGACAGCGCCGTGGTCATTGAGGCCGATGACAAAGTGGTGTTCAACGCCAACGACGCCAAGTTCATGGGCGGACCGCTGGATCAAATTCTGAACAACCATCCGCACATGGATTTTGTGTTGCGCAGTCACAGCTCGGCGAACTCGCGCATTTGTTATGAAGTGACAGACGATCCGTACGTTGAGGTGGATGACCGCGACCAGTACATCAAGAACTTTGCCGAGTTTGTGCAGGCGACGGGTGCGAAGCACGCCATTCCGTTTGCCAGCAATCACTGCCATCTGCATAAAGATGTGATCGACTACAACAAGTACGCGGTCAGCCAGCAGGAAGTGGCGGACTACTTCGAAGAGCACAACATTACCGACCCGGAGCTGCACGTGATGGTGTCGGGCGACTACTACGACAGCGACGAAGGCTTTGTCATTCAGGAGAACGACTGGTTCTCCCGTCGCGATGAGCATATCGCCGAGTACGTTGAGCGCGTGTCTGACAGACTGGAGAAAACCTACAGCAAAGAAGCCCGTGCGAAAGTCAGCATGAAGCGGGTGAACAAGTATTTCGACGGCGTGTTTAAAGCCATGCCTTGGTTCATGCGCCGCATGTTCCGCGACGACAAGGTGCTGTTTGTGTTGTCAGCCGGCGATAACGAGGAGTTGCTGGAAGTCGATTTCTACCGCAAGCAGGTACAGCTGATTGACAGCTACACCGATGAGTCGCATCCGTTCCAGATTTTCATTGCAACAGCGTTATTCAACCACTGCATTATCGCCGACCTGTTTTCACACCTGGCGATCAGCAAGCGCGTGAAGTACCGCATGCCGAAACGACTGTGGAAGAAGGCCCGGATCCTCGCGTACTTCTTCAACTTCTATGAGTACGACATGCTGCCGCTCAGAGTGATTAAACCCGGGCGTTTCATTGCCGGATGGGCACGGCGTTGGCGGGAAGTGTTGCTGTATGCGCACATTGCGCTGGACGGCCTGTTTGGTAAGAGCTTCGACTACCGCCGGTATCTGAAAATTCCTGAGGCCGCCAAGCCGGCGAAGCCTGCCGAAGCGTCTTAACGCAGCTCAGGGTTACCAGCGCTGGGGAATGCGCTGGATTTTCGTGGTGTTGTAGCCCATGTCGGCCGTCATGTCGACGAGCTCGGCGTAGCGCTGGTCATTCATGTCCCAGTCCCGGGCCATAATCCAGACGTACTTTCGATTCGGCACACCGATGATGGTGGTTTCGTAAGTGTCGTCGACCCATGCCACCAGATACACCGCTTTGAACGGCCATAAGAATTGCATGCGCCATTCGGTGTTCGTCTCTTTGTTATACACCCAGCCTTTTGGCGTGAAGCGTTTTTCCTTACCGTCAAAACCGTCTTTGCGGAAGGTGTAGGTGGTGTAGATCGTGCCGTCGTCAGCCAGCTCGTAAGACTCTTTGCCGTTGTGGGCGCCTTCTTCGCTAAACCCCGGAATCGTCACCGGAATGCTGCCGATGACGTACCAGTCACCCATAAACCGTTCTAGCTCAATTGGCTGCTTTGCTGCTTCTAAAGGCTTCATGTCCGTACTCGCACATCCTGTGAGGCCGGCAACCGCAACCACTGCAAGAATCAGTGGTGTAACTATCCGTGAATGGTTCATACGTGCCGGCCTGTATGTTGAGTCGGGGTGCAAAGAAGTTCGCCCGACACCGTTGTTTGGATGTGAACAGTGTATCGGGTTCAACGCCCTTGGGGTGTGAGTTTCCGAACACAGAGGCTTTGGCGGACGGCAGACGGCGGCGTGCCAACCGGGCCTTCGGCAAACGCCAGGTGTTCGAACCCGGACGGGAACTCCTGCTGCAGTTCACCGGGTTGCAGCAGAAAATCCGGGTCTCGGGGCCGCCCGAACTGCTCGTTGCCCTGCATGAAAGTTGTGTAGATAAGCACACCATCCGGCTTCAGCGAGTCGCGCAGGAATGGAAACAAAGGCCGGTGCAGATAGTTTGCAACCACAATTCCGTCGAAAAACTCCGGCGGGAACGGCCAGTTGCCCTGCTCGAGGTCGTATTCAAGCAGCGTCAGCGACTCGCTTGCCGGGAAGTCTTCCGGCAACGTCCGGTCGACCGCAACCACCGAATACCCTTGCTCCAGCGCAAGCCGGCTGTGTCTGCCATTGCCGCAAGCCAGGTCGAGAATCAGACCTTCAGCCGGCGTATTGCGCAAATATTGCGCCACGAAATTATCTGCATTCATGGTTTTGCTGGTCTTCTAACGGTTTCGAAGCTGTTACCTGTTGGCGCGCAATCGCCAGTCACGTGGCGGCGATGTTCATTATGCGGCAGTCATCGGTAACAAATCGTAACAGGCATGCCGGCGGCGTGTTCGCGTGCTAGATTTTATCCACGAATCATCACCTTACGGAGAAAGCTGATGGCGAAAGAAGAAATTAAAATCAAACCGTTTTGGTATTCCGACATTTGGTTGTTTCCGAAACTGATTACGGTCATCACGACGCTGGACAAAGAGGGCAGGGTGAACGCCGCGCCTTACTCGCACATCATGCAGTACGACGTCATGGCAAAAACGCCGCGCATGATTGTCGGTTTCCGGCAGGAGTCGCATACGTTCATGAACATCGTCGAGACCGGCGAGTTCGTCATTAACTGTCCGCCGGCCGACTATCTCGATGACATGATGGAAACGGCGCGCTTCTGGCCTGAAGGTGTGAACGAACTGGAGCACACGCGGTTCACGCCGATTCCATCACTGCACGTGAAGCCGCCGAGCCTGGAAGAATGTCCGCAGATCGCCGAGTGCACGGTGGATGAAATTATTCGCCTGCCGAAGAGCAGCGGCATCGTTATCGCGAACATCGAAGCCATCGTCATGGAAGAAGGCCTGAAAGATATGGACCGCGGCGAACGCATTCAGGCGATGGATCTGCCGGTGGGCCTTGGTGATCAGAACCGGCGCTATTACTACCACGCGAAAACCACCAGCGATGTAACGATGCATGAGCTGGCTGAGCCTCCGGGCGGTCAGAAGGGTGGCGACGTCACGATGGCCATTCCCTGGGAGAACGCCGCACAGAAAGGCCTGATGGCAGTGCCGGCGGCGATGCGTCAGATGGTTTGCACGTCGGTTGAAGAGTTTGCGCAGAAGCACGGCGACGATTCGGTCACGGCGAAGCGATTCATTCAGATGTCCGATGAGTACGGCATCGATTCCGAACTGATGGAGCGGTTCCGCACCGGTACAGACGACTAAGGCTTAGCCACA
>CAYLLI010000054.1:9016-13216 GCA_964384295.1 uncultured Chromatiaceae bacterium | reverse complement strand
GATCAGATGCGTGCGCAACGCCAAGGACGCCGTCAAGGCGGCCGCTAAACCGGTGAATGCGCACAGGCAACCGTGTTGTCTGTGCGCAAAATCTACCGATGAACCTGCGCAATCAGAGCCCCAGGCCAAAAAAGCAGCTTGAGACATAACCCCGTTCTCACCAGCCCGATCGCTGACAACTCACCATTGCCGGCAAGCACATTTAACAGTACGCACCGCTGACATCAGCCGCAGCTGCACCGGCGAAACCGGTGCCCTTGCCTTTCACACAATTCAGCTGCGATATTTCAAGCTCAATCTAACTCAGGGTAAACCTGTCGAAAGGCAGGGACACAAAGCCACCGGTCTAAGGGTTCTGCCTATGACAGCGGGGTTGCCAACAGTATCGCGGCACATTCGTGTCGGCGGGCAGCCTTCATGTCGCAGCGTTCTTCACCGGTTTAGCGGTCCGGTGGAGGCCAGCAATGCGAAACAGAAACACAGCACCTCAGCAACGCGATAGACAGCATAAAAGCCGCTTCGGCAAGCTGGTTGCGCATGCCCGCACGATTGATGACGTCATTAAAGTCGTCTCCAGCACCAAACAGTTTCCATCGCCGCTGAGGGTCGTCGGGTCCGACAGTGCGGCCACCCGCGCAAATCGTGCTCAGGAAGGCACGCTGCTCGACATGAGCGGCATGAACAAAGTCATTCAAATTACCGGAGACACGATTACTGCTGAAGCGGGCGCCCGGTTGAATGAATTGAGCGAAGCTCTGGCCTCACGCGGCATGGAACTCTGCGGCAACGACGAAATGCCCGACCGCACCATTGGCGGCGCGATCAGCAGCTGCATGCTCACGGTCGGTTATCCGGACACAGCGGACCACCTGAGCAGCTCGGTGGTCAGCATGGTTGTTGTGACGCCCTCCGGAGACAAAGTCACATTAGCAGCCAGCAACGAAAAGTACATGAGCCTGTTCCGCCAGGCACACGGGCTGACCGGAATCATTTGTCGTGTGACGCTGAAAATACGACCGATCGACAGTTACCGAATAAGCACTACGAAGCTGGTACTGGATGAGCTCGCCCGGGTCATACCCCGAATCATCGATATCAATGTTGGCATGAAGATACATCTGATGCCGTTCCGGAACCGGGCATGGGTTGAATTGCGACGACCTTGCGGCGACCAGAAGCCGATCAAAAATCTGCCGTGGAAAATCAAAGCCTGGGCCCGCAACAGCGCAATGCCAAAGGTCGTAGAAACCGTCGGCAAGGCATTATCGGTCCCGACCATTCGTGACCCGCTGATTGATAGCCTGAGTGAAGCCACGCAAAAACTGTTTATTGGCAACTTCGCCGACTACAGCAGCAACGCTCAGGAAATGTCCGGCAAGTTCAAAACCATGCGCGATCCGAACGGAGAACGGGTGCAATGCTGCTGGGCATTTCCGGCTCACAGGTTTGGTGATGTCCTGAGCGCATTCAGACAGTTCTCCGTCGCACACTACAAAAGTACCGGTTTTCGCTGTGACCTGCCGGCGGAAGCGTTTCGTCTGAATAAAAACCAGGATGCCATGTTGTCACCCAGTTTCAACGGGCCGGTGTTCGTGCTCCGCATCAGGTCCACAGTAGCGGGCGGCTGGAACGGCTACACGCTGGAACTCTCGGAGTTCGCCGAGCAGTTCGACGGCATTCCGCTGTTTACTCAGACCGGCAGTTTCCGCGCCGTTCAGGCATCGCATGCGTATGGCATGAGACTACGGGCGTTTCGCACTGCCAGAAATCGAATAGACCCCGAAAACCGGCTTATCAATCAGTTCTTTACAGAACACATCGGCTAAGCCCGCAAATGACTGAAGGCTGGCACGGGGGGACATGAACAGAGCTGGTGCCCGGCGTATTGTGAGAATCCAACTTCACGGAAACGCTGCCATGAGTCACCAGACAATTCTAAAGCGCACCAATGACGTGCTGGACGCCCGCGATTCGAACTGGCTGATTGCCAAGAGTGAGCGCTCTATCTCCAATACCGTTGAGCAAGAGGAGAGCATTCACTTCAGCGTGAGCGTTCGCGATCGACGACATTCCTACTTGTACGGCCGATACTGCCTTGATGTTGCTGCTGCGCTTGAAGCCGGACTCATTGACCGTGCCCTGCGTTGCGAATCGCCGCGCATTCGACTGGAGCGCATCGGCAGCCAGTTGTACCTGAAGCGTGAAGGCGAGCTTTCACCAAAGCTCGCGCTCCCTGCTAAAGACAATGTTGTGCGGGTTGATATGCGACACGCCTACCGCTGGGGTTTTCGCCGCGAGACAGGCTAGGTTTTGGCGCGACCGAGCATTCGGTCCAGCACGCCGTCAGACAGCACGAACTGATGCCATAGAGCCGCAGCAACGTGCAACCCGAGCAACAGACCACCGACGCGCCAACACCACTTGTGAATATCCGCATAGAAGCGGTAGTCGAACGGCTCGCCTTCTTTCACCGAGGGAACAATTCCCGGCACCGAATCCCAGCCAAAAAAGAAAATGGGAAACTCAAACTCATAAGCCGACAATGCCGCCCATCCTGACAACGGATAGATAATCATCAGAGAATACAAAAACACGTGGGTCATTCGTGCCAGAACCCGTTGATAAGCAGCCAGTGTTTTCGGCAGATTGGGTGTGGCCTGACTCAGGCGCCAACTCAAGCGAATGCTGACAAGAATAAGAAAGATAAAACCCAGCGTGTTGTGGGCAACAGATGCCCGCATAAACACCGTGTCATCGGCGTAATCAATCTTGTAGGTTTCGTAGGCGTCCACCAGAAAAAAGCCCAGTGGAACCTGAACGAGGATTAGCCCGAACATCGACCAATGAAGCAGCCGTGCAATTCGACCCCATGCTTCCGGTGTGTTGGCTAGCACCGCATCCGCCTAATCTGAACTGTCCGTGGCCACGATCTGATCAAGTGCATCAACGAGCACATCAACCGGCTGCGCACCCGATAATGCAAGCCGGCCGTCCAGAACGATAAACGGCACGCCGCTGACCTGACTGCTCCGAATCTGGTTCATCAGATGACTCACCTCAGCTTCATCAGCGCCTTCTTCAAGGCGGCTTCGTACCTGCTCCGCATCCATTCCGACAGCCGCGGCAATATCACACAACACGTCGATATCCCCGAGATCACGACAGTCCTCATGGTGGGCGCTGAACAGGCGCTCTGCCAGTTCGTCGGTATCTACGGCATCTTCACCGGACGCCATGAACAGAAGCGAGTGAGCGAGCATTGTGTTTGGCGACATAGCGGACTCGGAATCGCCAAACGTGATGCCGTCCTCGAGCCCTGTATCACGCATGCTGGCCATGATCACTGCGGCACGTTCTTCACCAAAAATATCGATGTAGTGCTCACTGCGCAGCCGTCCTTCCCGCGGCATATCAGGGCTCAGCTGAAACGGCAGCCATTCAATAGTGACATCAAGGTCGGGGCGTTTTGCCAACGCCTGATCAATACGCCGCTTGCCGACAAAACACCACGGACACACGAAGTCAGAAACAACCTGTATGGTATGCATCACGACGATTCCCGAGCGCTAACGTTAATAGATACGGCCGCCGATGCTGATGCTGCCGTTCATGCGCGGTCCGCTGCTGTTATAACCACCCCAGCTCGAAACACCGACCGACCCATATACCTGCGGCGCTTCGCATCCAGTGAGTGCACTGCAAACTATGACCAGTGCGGCCAATCGAATCCATCTGCTCATTGTGTGTTGCCCTCAAAAATCTTCAAAGCACGTTCCGGATCCCAGGTCTGGATCGCAATGCCTGCGCCGGACGGACCGGCAATTAGCGCCACGCTGCCGCCGGCTTCACGCTTGCGGGGCTCAACCAACACCTGCCCCCCTAAAGCTTCAACGCGGGACACGATGGCTGCCGGGTCGGCAACGCGGATGTAACTCACCCAAACCGGGTCCAACTCGGGTATCGGGTTCTTCACGATACCGACTCGCGGCTTCTTCTTAGTCCCGAGAACCCTGTAGGTGAAGTCATCAGCCAGAATCTCGGTTTCCGAGTCATAGCCGGCCAAATCCGCATAAAAGTTGGTTGCAACATCAATATCGTTGGTCCAGACCTCATTCCACAAAAAATCGCCGACTCTGGGTTTGCGGTCCAGCGGGTCGCCGCCCACTGCCTGCACCAGCGTGAATATCGCCCCCTGAGAAT
>CAYLLI010000054.1:0-8916 GCA_964384295.1 uncultured Chromatiaceae bacterium | reverse complement strand
TCCAGCGGGTCGCCGCCCACTGCCTGCACCAGCGTGAATATCGCCCCCTGAGAATCCGCCACGACAGCCAGCCAGCCTCGATCGGCAAGCTGTGTCGGGGGCGTGTATATGATGCCTCCGGATGACTCGACTTTAGTGACTGCCATGTCGATATCAGGCACTGACATCAATGGCATCCATTGCGAGATATCTTCGGAACGCTGCAGCTTGTTCTCATTCACCATTCCACCGATCAACCGACCGTTGAGGCGAATCAGGGTGTAGTTGATGTCGTCACCGAGGCCGTAACGGGCACCAACCTGTTCGAACTCCCAGCCGAAAAGCTCGCCGTAGAATTTCTGCGAAGCCTCAGGAACATCGGTAATCAAGTCATGCCACACGACTTTGCCCGACAACGACAGGTTGGTCGGCGTCTCGGTAACGGCAGGCAGGTTGACGGATGCGCAAGAGGTCAACAGGCTCAAAATGCCTATGGCTGCTGCACTTATAAGTAGTTTCAAAATAGGGCTCCGCTCAGGTCAGTCCGCCCGACGGCGGAAGTAGCTGCAGTAAACACCGCGACAATAACAAGTTTAACGGCAGATTTTCACCGTTTTCGTGAACGATGCACTCCCTTATACGGGGGCATCGATCAAACTGATTGCAGGGAACTCGTGCTGCAGCGCGGTTTTGCATAATTCCTGCTCTCGCTGTGCGCACATACGTCGGTTCCCCGGACCTGCAGGGCAATCCCTGCGGTGCAAACGCTTTCTGTGAAACGCATCACGGCAATCTTCCAGGCAGTTCTCTACGCTCGTGATTCGGTCGGGTGAATGCCCGCCCCCCTTGAAAACCAACGAACGGACTCGAGTAGAGAAATGAAAAAGCACTTTAAAACCATTGTTGCCTCAGGTCTTCTGCTGATCGGAAGTATGACCAGTGCACTGGCCGTATCACTGCCGGGCATTCCTGAGTCGGGTCCGCTGAACTTTGATTTCAATGAATTAAGCCGCCCTGCCGGCAGCCTGAAAGAAGCGCTGTGGAAAATTGCCCACAACCGCATTGAACTGACCCAACCGGTGGCAGGCATTACCCTGTTCCGTGCGATTAACGCCGGGCGCTTTGTCTTCACCGCACTTGATGGAACACTTTACGAAGGCACGAATGGCAACTTCCAGTTGAACGCGACCTTCGGTGCAGACGGCACGCTTGCCGGTGGCACAGTGGTCATTACCGGTGCAATTGCCGGAATCGGCATCAGCACTCCGCAATTACTGATGAGCGCAGATCTTACGGCCTTTGCAACAGACAACGGACTGGTTGGTTTTGCAACCGGCAACGTCTTTTGTAATGCCGTCTATGCTGCCGATTGCTTCGCCAACGAGAGTGTGTATCTGAGGACGGGGCTTAGTACCGGTCCTGACGGCTTAGGCAGCCTGCAAGCCAGCAGCTTGGCGGCCACGTTGTCGAGTTCCTCAACGACCGTTCCTCTGCCCGCATCTGCCTGGTTGCTACTGTCTGCTTTCGGAGCGCTGGTGGGTCTGAGTCGCGGTCGCCGGTCAACTGCAACAGCCGCCTGAAAGCTTATTCCTGCTGCCTGCGGTTCTCACATCACCCTTGTGCACGCAAGTCACGCGAAGATACTGCCGCGACTTTAGCGCCGCGATTAAAAGGCTTCAGCCCCCTCAGAACCCATCGCCCGCGAGCAATCGCTCAAGTTTCAAAGATGGGACGAAACTCACAGTTTTACTAAACATAAGCTGGCACAGTCTTATCACTGAATTATGACCAATCGGACACAGGTGAAACTGATGAACAAACTTAAGCCGCTGATTCTGGTACTCAGCCTTTTGCCCTTCACAGCCATTGCAGACGAGGAAGGCTTCTATGCAGGCGCTGGCCTTGGCCTTACGAAGATCGAAAGCGAGATCGAGTTTCTGCAAAACACGACCAACAACTGGGAAAACGGTTATCGCCTGTTTGTCGGCTATGACTTCAACCCGAACTGGAGTGTCGAACTGGGCTTTACACGCTATGGCGAAGGTTCAGCAGACTTAATTGAAGAGTTGCCGAGTGAAGTGGAATTTAAAGCCCGTGATCTGTACCTGAGCGGTTTCTACCACTGGAACTTTGCAGAAAACTGGAGCGCAGACTTCAAACTGGGTGTGCAACGCTTTAGCGGCAAAACAGAACTGGTTGACGAAGAAACCTGCCGCTTTATTACGAGCCCTATACTTCCGGGCTTCCCACCGCTATTTACATCGTGTGAGAGTGACGACCGTGCCTGGGGTGTGGTCGGCGGTATCGGTGCTACCTGGTCAATTACGGAACACGTTCTGCTCCGCGGAACTCTTGATCTGTCGAAAATTAAATTCGACGACGACGGCGACGACTTCAGCGGCAATCTCGAATCTGACGATCTCTTTCAGGTTCCGGCACGCCTTGGCATCGACGTGGTCTGGAAGTTCTGAGTAAGAAACTGAGTGAGATAAAAAAGGGTCGCTTAAGCGACCCTTTTTCTTATCTGCTGCTGCTCACAGCAAGTAGTCACGCGTCATTTCAACGGACACTCCCCACAACTTCGCAGCAAGTTCTTCATCACGCATCAATGGATACGGGTTAATCGCGTTGCAGTCAGAGAAGTAGTACCCCCCGTAACCCTCAATCGCAGGAGCTGTGGCCACATAGGCCTGCGTCGATGCGCCCCCCTCGGTCGACTTCATAAACGACCAGCCGATCACGTCGGCAGCGATTCGCTGCCACAACGGAAAATGCCTACCGAGATTGGTATTGATCACGCCGGGGTGAACCGAATTTGAAGTAACCCCTGTGCCCCGCAGCCGTTTATTGAGTTCCAAAGAAAACAACCCGTTCGCCAGTTTTGACTGCCCGTACATCTTCCACGGCTGGTAGTCACGCTCCCCGGAAAGGTTGTCGAACTCAATACCTGCCTCCGGCGCAAAACTGTGACCGCTACTGCTGAGCACAACGACCCGGCCGGCGGGCGCACGCAATACCGCTGGCAACACCTGATTAGCCAGCACGAAATGTCCCAGGTGGTTCACAAAAAAGTGCTTCTCAATGCCGTCAATCTGCTCGAGCTCCTGCAACGCCATGATGCCGGCATTCAATATCAGCATATCAACCGGCCGGTCCAAGTCGCGGACCGCTGTGCCGCAGTCAGCAACGGACTGCAGGTCACCCAGCTCGCAAACCACCGGAATCGCTTCCCCGTCGATACTGTCACAGGCAACCTGCGCTTTTTCGGCTGTGCGGGCAGCACCAATGACGGTAGCACCTCTGAGAGCAAGCACGCGCATGGTTTCGTAACCAAGGCCTGAGTTACAACCGGTGATCAGAGCAGTCTTCCCGGTGAGGTCGAGCCCTTCAGTCACTTCAAGCGCTGTTGAATTCTTGTCAAATGCACTGACCGGCACTCCCTCCGGAACACCAAAGTCGTCGCCATCAGTATCGACACAGCCACCTATGCTGCCAACGGCAACGGCAGAACCCGTGCCGGCAAGAAACTGACGCCGGTTCAAACCCGGACTACTGAGGCTCTGATTCGTATCTTCAGGGAGAACTTTGGAGTTTTCTTCAGTCATGCTTCGGCCTCATTTGCAGTGCTTGGGGACGGCTGAGTCCCGTTCAATCCGGATTCATCTCAGACAACATAGCACGACGCCAACGCGAGTAACGCTTCCGCAACGCCGGATGTGCTACGGGCGAATAGCGGACGTCGGCTGTATCGCCCCAATCGCCGCGGCCAGCCAGCAACCTGGCCACCCCCAACGCAGTGGCCTCCGTTGCCGGCGGACAAATGACCGGCAAACCGCTGAGATTCGCCAGACGCTGACATAGGCCGGACAAGCGGCTCAGCCCACCGGTCACCACCCACTGTTGCGCAGGTAATCCTCCGGACTCCAGCACTTCAAGATTCGCCTGCAACAGAAAAACAATGCTTTCGATCACAGCGACGAACCTGGCCGGAACATCGCCTTCACCCTCAAACCGCGTCGGAAAGTCCGCCTGCCACCATGGCGAGCCAAGCCCCGCAACGCCATTTAAAAACAACGGCGGCTCTTGTTCGCTATCAAGCCAACCCGGTAACTGTTGCTCGACAACCGACTGATCGACACCCAGCTCATGACACACCGTTGCCAGAGCACTGCCGGCGCCGTTTACCGTGCCCTCCTGCGAGTACATCGCGACACCGTCGTCTGCAAAAACAACGCTGCTAAGTAACCCGGGCAGTGCAGCGGGAGAACCCGGAACAGACCGCTGCAGGAACGCGCCTGTTCCCAGGTTGCAATACACAGACGTCGATTCAGGTGCACCAAAGGCAAATAACGCGGCCGACTGATCGCCGGTGAGCACTTCAAACGGCACATCATGATCAGCAACATTCAACGTACCGAAACGCATTTTGGTATAGCCCGGAGCGGGCAACACCGTGGCGGGAACGCCAAACAGCTCGCAGAGTTCGGCAGACCAATTCAGGTTGGCTGCATCGAACAGCAGCGTTCGCGAGGCATTTGCAGGATCAGCGATGACCGGCTGTTCACGCAACAACCGGAACGCGAGATAACTCGACAGCGGTCCAGCCACCAGTGTCTCGTCGGCGAGGGATCGACGGACTTCTGCAACCTGATGCAAACACCAGTTCAGCTTGCTTGCGCCGTAGTGAGGCGACAACGGCAGGCCCGTTATCTCTCTGACGCGGGTCGCCGTGCCGCTGAACTGCGCCAACCACTCGTCTGCACGGCGGTCTTGCCACGACAGCACCGGCGTTAGCGCAGTACCGGTGTCGCGCCGCCAACAAACAATACTGGAGCGCTGGGTTGCCATGCCCGCCGAGACGATCCGCGCAGGATCGACCTGTAATGCAACGTCAGCAATACATGCTTGCAGAGACTCCAGCAGCTCTGAGGGATCCTGCTCGACCCGACCATCGGACAGCCGCTGCGTACCGACCTTTCGCCGGGCTTCGGCAACCAGCTCACCTCGGGCGGTATAGACAATGGCGCGCGAAGACTGGCTGCCCTGATCCAATGCCAGCAGATAACGGGCCATGTCGGTTACACAGCCCTAGACATCAGAATCCAGCGCACTCAGTAACCAGGGCTCTTTCATGCTGGAAACGATATCGATACCGCGGCTAAACAGCTCGCGGGCAACCTTCGTAGAAGTGACCTCGTAACTCACCCACTGCCAGGCACCTTCCCACAGAGGTATATTTAAAGCAGGCAGGCGGCGGCGGTTAACCAGCAAGTATTCCGGGTCCAATGCCAACGCTTTGGCATAAGCCTCATCGTTATACGCAGACAACACCCACCCGAGTTCAGCATCAGAGCGACGGCAGAGCTCAATCAGAAAGTCGTAATCAAACGAAATAATGACGATCTGACTCAGATAGTCATAGATCAGCGGTAACAGCAGTTCCACCACGAAACCGGGGCCGAAATGCTCGATCGCCTCGCGTTTGATTTCAATGAAGAAACGCCACTCGGGATGCTCGCCAAGCAAGCCCAGAACTGACTCCAGCGTAGGGATTCGAATCACCTGGCCGGCATCGACCTGATCACCGCTGGGCGACAGTAAGATATCGGACAATGCCGAGCGGTCGGTCTTGAAAATTGACTGCGCAAGCCCTGCTGTGCGCTGAAGGTCCGGATCGTGAAGCACGACTGGCACGGCATCACGAGTGAACTGCACATCGAACTCGATCAGGTGCACACCCGCATTGCCCGCAGCGACAATTGCCTCAACGGTATTCTCCGGATAGGCCTTCACATCGCCGCGATGGGCCATTAGTTTCGGGCTCTTCGTCATAGCCTCAGTCGCAAAAAGAATTGAGTATGCACGCAAGCTTCATCAGACTGATACTTATAGAAATCAGAACGCCATTCAAGCGCGACTGTTCAAACGATTCGCGCCTTTGCTATGGTAGACGCGTTTAATCGCAAGACAGCGAATCGTCAGCACTATTTCAGGGGAAGACTATGGTCAGGTTTTTAAAGTTTCTAGCGAAGGCAGTCGCCGGCATTGTTTTAATAGTGGTCCTGCTCGTTGGCAGTCTGATCATCTCAATGCGCGCGGTGGTGCCCGAATCGCTGTACACACCCGAGCCACTTGCTTCTGCCCAGACCGCAAGCAGCAACCTGTCGTATCTGGTGTTCGGCGGCCGCAAGGGGACGGGTCTCGAGGTGATCAAAGTGCTGCGGGCGCGCGGCGAACGGGTCACAGCGGTAATTCGGCCGGAATCGATGACTCCGGAAAAAACATCGCACCTGACAGAACTGGGTGTCGATCTGATCACCGGTGATGCAACGAGCCGGGATGACATCGACGACGTGTTCGCTGCCGGCGACTACATCGCCGTCGTCAGCACCATCGGCTGTTTCAGTTGCGAGCCTCCCGCAGACTTTATTGGTAATCGGGTGATTACAGATGCCAGCCGGCGTGCCGGCGTCACGCGGGTGTTGCAGGTGAGCAGTATCGGTGCCGGCAACAGCGAATCAACGGCCCCGTGGGCATCGCGCAAAGCGCTCGAAAAAATACTGCCGCTGAAATCAAAAGCCGAAGACTATTTGCGGACCAGCGGGCTTGAATACACCATCGTGCGTCCGGGCGGCCTGAAGAACGGCACCGCGAACGGGTTCGGGTATCTGTCGGACGACGTCGAGGCATTCGGGTTTATCGACCGTGCGGATCTCGCCCGACTGATTGTCGGTGCGCTGGATGACGATACCAGCATTGGCAAGACCTACCATGCAGCCGATGAAACCAGGCAGTGGGTGTTTCAGTAAACAAAAAAAGCCCGCGTTAAGCGGGCTTTTTTTACTGCCACCGGGTCAATCTGAAAGAAACGCAGCCACGCGGTCAACCTCTTCCGGGCTGCCCATGATGACCGGCACCCGTTGATGAATGTCAGTTGGCTGAACATCCTGAATGTTCGCGTTTTTGTCACACAGTGCTTTGCCCCCCGCCTGCTCCACCAGCATTGCCATGGGATTCGCCTCATACATCAGACGAAGTTTGCCGGCGGGGGCCTTCTCGGTAGGTGGATACATAAAGACGCCGCCCTTCAGCAAAATCCGATGGACATCGGCAACCATGGCACCCGCGTAGCGGCTTGAATAGCCGTTGCTCTGCGCCCAATGCAGATAATCCTGATACCCCTGCGGGAAACTCAGGCGATTGCCTTCGTTCATCGAGTAGCTTTTGCAAGCTTCGGGGATTCTCAAATCCGTCTCGACCCGAATAAACGCGCCGATCGACGGGTCCAGAACGAACATATCGACACCCTCTCCTACCGTCAGAGTAAACAGCGTCGACGAGCCGTAAAGAATATAGCCGGCGGCCACCTGTTCAGTCCCCGGCTGCAGCAGCGACTCTTTCGGTGAAAAGCCGGACCGGTTTCTCAAAATACTGAAGATGGTACCGACGCCGCCACAGACATCGAGGTTCGATGAGCCATCTAACGGATCGAAAAGAATGCAGTACTTTTGATCATCATTCTCCTCGCCAATGATCACCGGCTCTTCGTTTTCTTCTGACGCGACAATGGCAACGCCGTCACGGGCAGCAAGAATGCTCAGAAGAATCTCGTTAGCGATCACGTCGAGCTTTTGCTGCGACTCACCCTGAACATTCTCGTTGCCGACTTCACCCAATACATCTTCAAGACGGGCACGACGGACATTCGCAGAAATCATCTTGGCCGAAATTGATAGTGCGGACAGAATCCACGACAGCGTACCGGTGGCGTTCTCCTGACGCGCCTCTGTCGCAAGAATGTGACTTTGCAGCGTAATGGCGTCTTTGTGGTTGCTGGACATGCTCATAGAGAAATTCCGTTTTGAATGATGCAGAAAGGCCGGGATACCCGGCCTTTCTGAGTGGCTCATGCAATTATTGTAGCGGGCAGCAGGGCCTCGCGCATCAGCACCGCTCTATGTCGGATCCGGCGCCGGCGTCGACACAGTGCTGGCGGGCAGTTCAGGAGCCGCAATCTTGTCTGCCGGCAGGTCGCCTGTTAATGCCGTTAGAAACACCACAATAGAGTCCACAGTAGCGTCATCAAGCTCGCGACCCAGCTGATACTCGGCCATCAATCTGACAGCTTCGGGGAGAGTGGCAACAGAACCGTCATGAAAATAGGGACCGGTTTCGGCTACGTTGCGCAAACCCGGGACCTTAAAGAACATCTTTTCATAAGCCTGTTCGGTCACTCTATAACGACCGAGGTCAGACTGATCCGGCCAGGCTTTTATCAGACCCAGTTTCTGCTGCATATTGCCGCCTACATACGCGCCGTTGTGACAGGTCGAACAACCGTTATCCAAAAAGGCTTCCAGACCCCGTTGCTCAGCTGCAGTCAGGGCTGACTGATCACCAGCCAGAAACGCATCCCACCGACCCGGGGTCGTCAAGGTCCGTTCAAACGCGCCAATCGCTTTGCCCATATTGTCGTACGTCAGCGCAGGCTCATCATCGGGAAACGCCGCTGCAAAACCTGCAACGTACTCCGGAATTGAGTTCAACACGGCCAGCACAGCAGCCTCATCCGGCATCGCCATTTCGATGGGGTTTAAAACCGGACCCTTGGCCTGCTCTTCAACATCAGCGGCTCTGCTATCCCAGAACTGGGCATAGTGACCCGCAGCGTTGTACACCGTCGGAGAGTTGCGATCGCCTGTTTGACCGCGATGCCCTTCAGAAACGGGCTTGTTATCGACACCAAAGGTGTCCAGACCATGACAGCTATTGCAGGAAACGTCGTGGTTCTTGGAAAGACGCGGATCGAAATAGAGTTGTTTCCCGAGCGCCACTTTAGCGTCGGTTACCGGGTTGTCAGCAGACTGCACAACGTCCGGAACAGGCAGAAAAACACCAAGGCGGGCAGCATCAACATCTGCCAATGCGGTGACCACG
>CAYLLI010000053.1:0-13226 GCA_964384295.1 uncultured Chromatiaceae bacterium | reverse complement strand
TTGTCCTCATCCAGCATCCAGTCACGCATGTTGACGAAGAAGATGCGGGTTGAGCCATAGTCGATCGGTGCTTCGAAGAACACCTGCAGGAACTGACGCTCCGCACTGAAGATGATCCGGGTGATCAGCGTGTTTGGTCCGTGATGGGCAGAGCCTGCAATGGTCGAACCCTGCGCAGCGCCGATCAGACGGGTTTCTTCAGACGCACCTTTTTCATCGAACGGTTGCAGAAAGCCACAGCCCCAGGGCGGCGCATCATCAATCTTGATCGGGTGTTTGCGAATGGTCTCACCGACGGCCGGTGCGCCCTGATTCGGATGCACAAACTCGTTGTGGGCCATGTCCATGCCGTTTTCCACAGAGCGCTCGTAGTACGCATTCAGTTCAAAAGACACGACGCGGTTTGCGCGCCAGCCTTCGGCTTCAAATTCTTCAATCTCATACAGGGGAGGACGCTCTTCTTCGGGCAGGTCACCCATGAAGGCGAATACGATGCCGTACTTCTCCTGAGTCGGATAACTGTCGACCTTGGCCCGCTTCGGCGGCTTGCTGTCGGCCTGGGTCGGAATGAACGTGCAGTTACCTTCGCTGTTAAAGCGCCAGCCGTGGTACGGGCATTCAATACAGTCTTCTTTGACTTTGCCCATGCCGAGGGAGCCACCGCGGTGCACGCAGGTGTCGGACAGCACAATCGGGTTGCCGTCGCTGTCGCGAAACGCCATCACATTCATGTTGAGCAGCTTCACCTTAACGGGTGCTTCGTTGCTGACGTCCTTGCTGAGAGCAATCGGGTACCAAAAATTGATATACATAGCTTATGTTTCTCCTTGTCGGACGAGATTCTAGTCGTCCGAATCCGGCTGTGGGACAGCGGCTCACAACGCGTTTGCTTGTTGGTTACGACTTGCAGATAGTGCTGAACTTCCTCGTATTGTTCGCAACTAACACGCGAACGGATTGCTTAGGTGAAAAAATGACCGCGAAACGCACAGAATTCGGGCTTGTTATGGAAGCCTCCCCCGGCTATACAGCCCCATTGGCCGCTGAAATTGAAGCAATGGGCTTCGATTACCTGCTCTGCCCTGATACGCAGAACCTGGCTCCGGACCCCTATGGCCAGCTTAATCTGGCTTCGGCAGTAACCAGCACGTTGAAACTGGGGACCGGTGTGACAAACCCGCTGACCCGAGACACGGCCGTAACCGCTACTGCCATTGCGTCGCTGCAGCAGCAGTCGGGCGGCAGAGCCATCTGTGTGATCGGTCGTGGCGACTCTTCGGCGGACCATATCGGCATTCGTAACAGCACCACGAAACAGTTGCGTGAGGGCGTCGGACAGATTCGCGCCTACATGCGCGGCGAGTCGATTGATCGCAACGGCAAAGATTCGGCGCTGCGCTGGCTGAAAAATGAAGATGTGCCTCCGGCTCCCGTCGACATTGCCTGCACCGGACCAAAAACAATCCAGATGGCCGTCGAAGCAGGCGATCGAATCAGCTTTGCTGTCGGCAGTGCGCCGAGTCGAATTTCCTGGGCGATTAAAACTGCCGAGGATCATCTTGAGAAGATCGGGCGTTCCCGCGATTCGATCAGTATTGGTGCGTTCGTGAACCTGGTGTGCGATCCCGACGAACAGCGTGCGATTGACATCGGCAGAATGATTGCGGGGATGGTCGCTCACTTTGCGGGCATGAAGAATGCGCCGCTCGATCACTTGCCGCCTGAACTCAAGGATCTCGCCGCGCACATGCAAGCGCAGTACGACATGGATCATCATGCACAGGAAGAAGCGGAACATGCCGGCGAAGTGAAAGATGAGTTTGTCGACTGGTTCTCGATTTGCGGCCCGGCAGAAAAGTGCGAAGCCCGGTTGCGTGAATTGATCGACCTCGGGCTTGACCACGTTTATATCCTCGGCGGTTCGCCGGTGGCGCATCCGCATGGCGAGCGGCAGGCGGCGATGGTGAAGCAGGCGCGTAACTTCGCGGAACAGGTGTTGCCCGCGTTTCGCTAAGCTCTGATTGGCGGTCCCGAATGGTTGAGGGACCGTTTTCAATGCTAGAGTGACAAGCATCGTATTGAGAGGGCGAGCTTGTGAAATTCTGGTGCCGGTCTGTCAGCCTTTTGGCCACTGCGTTCATGCTGTCTCCTGTCTTCGCAGAAGACGCGCATCACAGCAAAAACTACGCGGGCTTCTTCGTTGGCGGTACCGGCGAGACTCGTCGCGACCGGGCGATCACTCTGGGTGTCGAGTACGAGCGGGCATTGACCAAACGGATTCGAGTAGGCGTTGTCGGTGAGTACGCGTTTGGTGATGAAGACTTTCTGATCGGAATTGTGCCCGTCAGTTGGAACATCAACGGCTTCGGGCTATATGCAGGCCCGGGGTTCGAGCATAAGCGTGGCGAGGAGACCGAGTTTCTCGGCAGAGTCGGGGCTCGCTACGCCATCGAGTTCGAGCAGTACGAACTGGCGCCGCAGATTAACTTTGACTGGGTGGATGGCGATTACGTTACGGTGATCGGATTCTCGGTGGTCAGAACCTTCTAAAGTACAGCCACGGTATTAATGTAGTCGAGCGCGGTCTTGCGGTGATAGGTGACCTGCGGGTAATGCACCGGGACCGGCTCCGGATCCACAATCTCGATCGGCGTGTTCTGTGTTCTGGCAATTTCCAATGCCATTTGCGTGATGTTCACGCTGAACGACGTGCCCATAAACACAATCCGTTCGGCGTCAAACATCCGTTGCTGAGCCAGACTAATTTGGTACAGCTCTGTGTACATCTCATCAAACAGCAGCACGTAGGGTTTGAACGAGACGCCGAGTTCAGGCATGCCGTCTATTTTGAACAGTTCCAGTAAGGATTCCGTTACGCGGGAGTCATCCACCTGTTCCCACGGCGCATCAATGATTTCCACCGCTTCGTTCTGCGAGTGATACAGCGTCATCTTGTCCAGCCGGCCATGTATCGCGATGTAGTTCGTATTGCCGGCTTTGCCGTCAAGACCGTCGATGTTTTGCGTGATCAACACCTTATCGCTTAGCCAGTGGTGCACCGCATTAGGCCCATGATGGCGGTACGTTGCAAAGCGTTCGTAATACCAGCGCAAAAACTCAGCCGGGTTGCTGCTGTACATTCCCCGGGTAGCCATTTCCTGTGGCGTGTAGTTGACGCTGCCAATCGTCCAGAAACCATCCCTGCCACGAAATGTCGGAATGCCGCTCGCCGCGCTGACGCCGGCACCGGTAATAAATAGCGTGTTGGAGAAGTCCTGCATCAGTGCTTATTTAGTGCGCGGGTACTTTCGTCTCCAGCTGAGCAAGTGTTGCATTCTTGTAGGACGTGCTGACCGGGACGCGAAGTTCCGGGTCGCAATCCATAACAAGCTCCATCTTGCGTCCCTCGCTGGCTGTATCGCGTACGTGATCGAAGTTTACCCACCACGAGCGATGCACTTTGCCGCCACCTGTACCCTCAAGTTTGGGTTCGACGTCTTTAAACCTGAACCGTATCAGGTCGGTGCCTGCCGTCGTCCAGAGCTGGATGTAATGTTGCTCAGCCTTAATGGCGATCAATTCAGCGTCGTTTGGCAGCTTGCTTTCGCTGAACATGCCGACGAGAGCCCTGCCTGATTGAACCTCGGTATCGGCTCCCTCATCTGCAGGGCGTGGTTTCGGCGGATAGCTGAACAGCTGCACGCCGGTCAATGCGCGATGCCCGAACACGCCGGCCAGAAACAACGGCAGTGCCGGAATTGAGTAGCGGACAAAGTGAACGAGATAGTCGATGCCCCAGCTGGGCAGCGTGTCATCGGCCCGGTTGGCTGCAAAGGTTGGGTACATACTGCCGTACCAGTCGCCAAGGTTCTGATAAATAAATGCGGTTGGCACCAGCAGAATGAAGTAACCCAGAGAGCACACGGCAATGACCGGCGGACGCCAGCTTTTGAACAGGGTTTTTACCAGGGTTGCGCCAAGGCTGACGGACCACCAGGCGATAAACATGTGGAGTAACAGGTAGCCAAGGCTATCGAGGTAGGGCATGCCCAGCGTTAAGCGGACTCCGACTAACGAGAACAGCACCGCAGTTCCCGCGGGTATCCCGAGAAAAAACAGCAGATAGTCTGACTGACTGGGGGTCTGCCGAGGCTGTTCGAGCGTATCAGGCTGCATAGGGAAGTTGTGTCGGGCCTTCTTCTTATTGCGTGCGCTTACCTTAGCGCGTTTCCGCACTATTTTGCCTCAATTTATCGCTGCAATAACAGTGTTTGTTGTTGCGTGTCAATCGTAACAGGGCTTGTCAGTTTTCATTGTAAATAAATGTTTTTGCTAGTTTTTTTTGAATCAGGCACGAAACCGTTTGGCGCCAAATTGCAGGCACAAAGCCGTTTTGTGAATTAGCAGTTCTTCTCGCGGAACAACGCTTGCCGGGTGCGCGGAATTGTCCCATGTTCGGGCAGTGGGAAAAGCGACCCGGTTTTGCCGGGTTGCGGAGACAATAATTAGGAGAGGGGATTTCCATGTTTAGAGCCAACCCAATCGCGGGGGTTAACCCCGTGCTGCGGGCCGCGCAGTTAGTGGTCCTGGGTGCAGCAACAGCAGTACTGCCCAACCTTGCTCAAGCTAATGATTTTTGTCCGGCCGTTTATGAGGCTGGCGTGCTTGATGTGCCATTTAACCCGGCGTTTACGCATATCGACGCCTTTGATGCCCCGAACGGCAATCGTTATGACGGGCTGATCGTCACCAGCTTTTATAACGCGATTAAGAATCCGGACGGTGTTGGGCGCGCTATTGATTACTTCGAGCGCGACCTGGTTTCACGGATTACCGGCATCGGCTATCGCAACGAAGCCTGGTGGAACGGTGAGCGCGATACTGAAATTCTGACCGACACTCAGCTGGCAGATCCCGTTTTGCCATCGGCTGAAGGTCAGGCCGTTTGGCCGAACGAAGCACAGCGGGTTCCTGACGGCATTCTGCCGTTCGAAGCGATTGTGGTTCCGGAAGGCTTTCATACGGCGCTGCCGCAGGGTCGCCTGACGATCACGAATCTGGATGATCCGACCCGGCCGACTTACCTGATTGACGTCAGTTCTCAGGTACTCGACGGCACAACAAAATGTCGTACACCGGACAGCCCTGACTACGATCCCGCTCAGGCACCGCGCTTTTATCACCTGGTTAAATGGTTTGATATGGACGGTGACGGCTTGAAGGATGCTGTGACGGTGCGTTCCGGCTTGAAAGTGCAGGGCGTATTCTGCCTGCCTCCGCAGGGTGAAGTTGTCTGGTTCAAGAACCCGGGCGCTGATTTGGATCCGGCCGTTGAATGGCAGGAGTTCGTCATCGCCGGTTATCCGACGATTACGTATGCAGCGGATATCTCGCTGGATATGGCTGACCTCGAAGGCGACGGCGTTCCTGAAATTGTCGGCGGTAACTTCTTTACCGGTGGTTTGATCTCGCTGTACGGCGCACCTGTGGGTGGTGACTGGACCGATGTGGATCCGGTGACCAGCCCGCCGCGTCTTGCTCAGATCTCAAGCGATCAGGGTCTGCCGTTTGGCGTTAGGTTTGTTGACCTGAACCGTGACGGCAAGCTGGATGTGCTCGCCAGTAATCACCAGAAAGACAACTGTTTCAGTGTGACTCAGGATGTCATTCCGGGCCGTATCTACGCGCTCGAGCAGCCTGCCACCGGCGACTTGTTTAATGACCCCTGGGTATCTCACATTCTGAAAGATGACATCCGTCCGAACCCGACTTTCCCGACGCCTTCCGGTGGTCCCGGACGTCTGGCGCCGGGTCTGGCCCAGGAAATCTGGCCGTATCCGATTGCTGAGATGTTCGACAAGCCGTGGGTCGTTGCCGGTGGTGACGAGGCTTCTAAAGTCTGGTTGTTGAAGCCTGTTAGTCAGGATCCGAACAACTGGGAATACGACTCAGCTGTCATCTTTGACATCAATGACTACTACGGCCCGAACGCGTCGCAGTCATTCTCCGCACCCGCGCCGGCAACCGGTGTGAGTATTTCAACAATTGGTGGCGTTTCATGGCGCTACGACCGTGACTGGGCATGGGGTTCCTATGCCGAGATCTACATTCCGGTGTTTGAAGGCCGCGATATTCATCGCATTTCCTTCCGCGACCAGGGTGAAGGCAGTCAGGTTGTTTGTCCTGCCGATGGTCAGTTGGCATGTCCCGTACCGTAAGGTGCGGCATGCCGGCTTCGCTGACGCGATTACCAAGAATTGAAAGGAGTTTGACCATGAAATTTTTAACGCTAAAGAGTGCCTTCCTCGGAAGTCTGCTGCTTGTCAGTCAGAGTCTGTTAGCCGGTACGGTGACGATCGATTTTGAAAACACGTTGCCGACCTACTGGGGTCTGGAAACCTATCAGCAAGATGGGTTCACTGTGACGAGTAATGTTCCCGGCGGCACGCTGATCGATGACAACGCGACTGTCAGAGCCAATCTCGGCTTTTTCTCCGGCGGCACGAACTCGCAGGCGATGTTCTGGGGAGCGAACGGGTCTGATAGCGCGCTGACGTTGGCCGGCGATTCCGGCGAGATCTTTGACGTTCTCAGTCTGGATGCCTCTTCGCTGTACAACACGGCAGGTGATCTGGTGCTGACCGGAACGCTTGCCGGTGGTGGCACAGTCAGCCAAACGCTGACACTGAATAGCGACCTTACGACCTACGGTTTGTCCGGACTCACTGGTCTGACGTCGCTGGAATTGTCGTTTGACGGGGCCGTGTTTGCGGCGCCGTTTGACCTCGACAATATCGAGCTTGCCATCATTCCGATTCCCGGAGCCGTTTGGTTGTTTGCGTCGGCGCTCGGGTTTTTAGGGTGGCGACGCCACACCAGCTGATGCCAGACCAGCTGATGTTGTTCTGACACAGCTTTGAGCACCGCAATCGCTCCCACCCCCCGGAGCGATAGCCCGGCCTTACAGGCCGGGTTTTTTTATGGCGGTGACTGCAGCGAGTGCAGAAACAAAAAAGGCAGCCAGCGGCTGCCTTTTTTTATTGCTTAATGGAGGCCTAGTTTTTCAGGCTTAGCAAAAACTCTTTGCGGCTGATCGGGCTGCTCTTGAATACGCCGCCCAATGCCGTGGTAGTGGTTTCGCTGTTGGCATCCATCACTCCGCGTGACTTCACGCAGTAGTGTACCGCTGTCATGTTTACGGCGACGTCTTCTGTTTCCAGTAGCGCCTGCAGGGCAACCAGCACCTGTTCGGTCAAGCGCTCCTGCACCTGAGGACGCTGCGCGAAGAAGCGCACGAGTCGGTTGATCTTGGAGAGTCCCACGACATTCTTGCGCGGAATGTAGGCAACCGTTGCTGTGCCGTCGATGGTCACAAAGTGGTGTTCGCAGGTGGATGACAGATCAATGTTTCTGACCGTGATCATCTCATCCACATTCATTTTGTTTTCGATGACGGTGAGTTTCGGGAAATTGGCGTAGTTCAATCCACCGAAGATCTCCTGCACATACATCTTCGCGATGCGGCGGGGTGTATCGGCAAGACTGTCGTCACGCAGGTCCAGCCCCATGGTTTCCATGATGACAGTAAAGTGTTCCTGGATGATTTCCTTCTTCTCGGCATCGGAGAGTCCGGTTTCCACCATCGGTGTTTCGAGACCGCGCTTCAGCAGGGTGTCGCGCACGAGTATCGCTTCGGGGCGCAGACCTGCATCTGCGGTACCGCTACCCGCAGGAATATCGAGGGCCTTCTGTTCGACTTTTTTGTCCATAGTTTTTTCCTGTCGGCTCTTCCTTCGAACCGCTGGCAACCGGCAGTATCCCGGTGCATTGCTAAGTGGACCGTATACCGGCCTGAAAATCCATTTTACGTGCTAACCACGTGCTATGCCTATGATTTTACACAATCCGGCTGCTTCCAGAAGCCGCCTGATTAACTGGCAGTCAGCATGGCTGATTGCTGAACAAGCTTTTCATAATATTGCCGGATTTGGCAGTGCCTGCATCACGGAATGGCTGCCACAGCCTTAAACCTGACCGATATCGCCTTATTGGCTGCGGTATGATGCGCTTTAACCCGTTGCTGCGGCCCGCCCGTCCTGGTGTCGCAGGGCATCATTCCCCTCCGGAAACCCCCTCATGTCCGAATCGATTAACCCCGCCGTTGCCGACGGTGTCCCGTTTGCTGACCTTAAACTGTCACAGCCGCTGCTAAAGGCACTGAATGACATTGGTTATGAGACCCCGTCGCCGATTCAGGCACAGGCGATTCCTCTCCTGCTCGAGGGTCGTGACATTCTCGGCCATGCACCAACCGGCACCGGCAAAACGGCGGCTTTTGCATTGCCGCTGCTGTCGAACCTGGATATGCGTCAGCCGCAGGTCCAGATCATGACGTTGTGTCCGACGCGGGAGCTGGCGATTCAGGTGGCTGAAGCGTTCCAGAGTTTTGCCGCACATATCGACGGCTTTCATGTGTTGCCGGTGTACGGGGGGCAGGAGTATCAGACACAGATCCGCGGCTTGAAACGCGGCGTTCAGGTCGTCGTCGGTACTCCGGGCAGAGTCATGGACCACATGAAACGCGGCACGCTGAAGTTGGGGGGCCTGAAAGCACTGGTGCTCGATGAAGCAGACGAGATGCTGCGGATGGGTTTCATTGATGACGTCGAATGGATTCTTGAACAAACACCCGAATCGCGTCAGTTGGCGCTGTTCTCCGCGACGATGCCGGAGCAGGTTGAACGTATCGCACGACGCTATCTGAAATCGCCCGCCGAGGTGGCGGTCAAAGCAAAAACAGCCACCGCGGAAACCATTCGCCAGCGATTCTGGCCGGTTAAAGGGTTTCATAAGCTTGATGCGCTGACCCGGATTCTGGAGTTTGAACCATTCGATGCCGTCATTATTTTTGTCCGCACCAAGATCGCAACGACCGAGCTTTCTGAAAAGCTGGAAGCCAGGGGTTACGCATCCGCACCACTGAATGGCGACATGCCTCAGAAAGAGCGTGAGCGCATGGTCGACAGGCTTAAACGTGGTTCGCTCGACATTCTGATTGCCACCGATGTGGCGGCACGCGGGCTTGATGTTGAGCGCATCAGTCACGTCATCAACTACGACATTCCCTACGATGCGGAGGCCTACATTCACCGCATCGGGCGCACGGGCAGGGCGGGCCGTGAAGGCGATGCCATCCTGTTTGTTGCGCCCCGTGAGCGTCGCATGCTCAGCATGATTGAGAAAGCCACGCGTAAGCCCATCGAACAGCTGGAAATGCCGTCGACCGAGATGGTGAACAACAAGCGCATCGCCGACTTTAAACAAAAAATTACCGACACTCTCGCAGCAGACGAGCTGGCATTTATGCGCGGTTTGCTCGAACAGTACCGCATTGAACATGACGTGCCGTCATTGGATATCGCCGCAGCGCTGGCGCAGCTGTCATTGGGTGATCAACCGTTTCTGTTGAAAGCAGACGACAAGCCACTACCGTCGTCAGACTTTGTCCGTGACAGCAAAGGCAGTGCGAAGAATCGCAGTGAGCGCCGGGCGCGACGCGAGTCCGATGGCGGCGTCGCTAAACCGCGCAAACCTGCAGCGCCGGACCCGGACAAAGAACGATTCCGGCTTGAAGTCGGACACGCGCACGGGGTGAAGCCCGGTAACATCGTTGGTGCGATTGCGAACGAAGCCGGACTGGATGGCGAGCACATCGGACAGATTGATATTCGAGATGAATACTCGCTGGTGGACTTGCCCAAGGGCATGCCGAAGGAAATTTTTGAAGACCTGAAAAAGGCGCGGGTGTGCGGTCGACCCTTGCGCATCTCGCGACCGGGTAAAGGCGGCAACTCGTTTGGCGGCAAACGTGGTGATGAGAAGCCTCGTAACAAAGCGGGCGGCAAGTCATCAGCTAAGCCCGATGCGAAGAAGGGTACGAAGAAGGCCGCAAAGAAGGGCGGAACCAAACCAAAGGCTGCTAGAAGAGGCGGTAGCAAGGGTGGTAAGCCCAGAGCTCAAACCGGCGCGAAAAACCGCGCCAAAAGTAAGGGCAAAGCAGGCGCCAAGTCGGGTGGCAAAAAGGCTTAGCGCAGCGGGGGTTAGTTGTACTTGGTCAGCAGGCTGTCGAGGTGACTTGCGAATGCCTGCCGGTCGGCCTGGCTCAGCGGTGCTGGCCCGCCGGATTGCACGCCACTGGCTCGCATCGTATCCATGAAGTCCCGCATGTTGAGCCGTTGCTTAATGTTCTCGGTGGTGTGGAGTTCACCGCGCGGGCTTAATGCAATCCCGCCTTTTTCGATCACTTCTGCAGCCAGCGGAATATCACCGGTAACGACCAGGTCGCCACTGCTCATTCGCTTCACGATTTCATCATCAGCCACGTCGAAACCGGAGCTGACTTGCAACGTTTTTATATAGCGTGAACGCGGCACCTGGAGCGGCTGGTTTGCCACCAGTGTTGTCAGGGTCCCGGTTCTGTCGGCGGCTTTAAAGAGGATTTCTTTAATCACCACCGGACAGGCATCGGCATCGACCCAAATGTTCATTCGGCTGATCAGGCAACCTGGCTGACGATGCCCTGCGACTCGAGGTATTCCTCATAGGTGCCACGATAGTCGGTAATGCCGTCTTTGCTGAGTTCAATAACGCGCGTTGCCAGTGACGATACGAACTCGCGATCGTGGCTGACGAAAATCAGTGTGCCGGGGTAGTGCTCCAGCGCCAGGTTCAGCGCTTCAATCGATTCCATATCCAGGTGGTTGGTCGGCTCGTCCATGATCATCACGTTCGGCTGTTGCAGAATCAGTTTGCCAAACAGCAATCGGCCTTCCTCACCACCTGATACGACTTTTACCGACTTGTTGCTGTCGTCTTTCGAAAACAGCATGCGGCCCAGCGTGCCGCGCAGTACCTGTTCATCGGCGCCCTTGGGTTGCCACTGGGTCATCCAGTCGAACAGCGTCATGTCTTCTTCAAACTCGTGTGCATGATCCTGGGCGAAATAACCGAGCTCGGCGTTTTCGGCCCATTTCACTTCGCCATTGTCGGCATCGAGGTCTTTGGCCAGACATCGCGCCAGCGTGGTTTTGCCAATGCCGCTAGGACCAATGATGGCAACCCGGCTGCCTGCTTCGATGTTCAAGTTCAGGTTTTCAAACAGCGGGCCTTCATCAAAACCTTTGCTTAAGTTTTCCACTTCCATCGCCAGACGACGCAGTTCTTTGTTTTGCTCAAAACGAATAAACGGGCTGACGCGACTCGACGGTTTTACTTCTTCGAGCACAATTTTTTCCAGCTGCTTGGCGCGGGAGGTTGCCTGGCGAGCTTTTGAGGCGTTGGCAGAGAAGCGGCTGACAAATGCCTGCAGTTCGGCTTTCTTGGCTTTTTTCTTCGCGTTCTCTTGCTGGATGCGTTCTTTGGCTTGTTCTGCGGCGGTCATGTACTCGTCATAGTTGCCCGGGAACATGCGGATCTCACCGTAGTCGAGATCGGCCATGTGCGTGCACACGCTGTTCAGGAAGTGACGGTCATGCGAGATGATGATCATCGTTGACTTGCTTTGCACGAGAAAATCCTCGAGCCAGCGAATGGTGTTGATATCCAGGTTGTTGGTCGGCTCGTCGAGCAGCAAAACGTCCGGGTCTGAGAACAGTGCCTGCGCCAGCAGCACGCGCAGTTTCCAGCCGGGCGCTATTTCACTCATCGGACCGTAGTGCTCTTCTACCGGAATGCCGATCCCCTCCAGCAGTTCTCCGGCGCGGGCTTCGGCCGAGTAGCCGTCGAGCTCGGCGAATTCGACCTCGAGATCTGCCACTTTCATGCCGTCTTCATCGCTCATTTCGGGCAATGAATAGATCCGGTCGCGTTCCTGCATAACGGGCCAGAGTTTTTCGTGTCCCATCAATACGGTGTCGATGACCCGCATGTCTTCGTAGGCAAACTGATCCTGGCGAAGAATGCCAAGGCGGGCATTCGGATCCAGTGACACATTGCCTTGTGTGGGTTCCAGTTCACCTGAAAGAATTTTCATGAAAGTGGACTTTCCGGAGCCGTTGGCACCGATCAGGCCGTAACGGTTGCCGTTGCCGAAGCTGACGGAAACGTTTTCAAACAGGGGCTTGGCGCCAAACTGAATGGCAAGATTTGCTGCTGTAATCACTGGTTCAATACCGTTTTTGTCGAATGCAGTTTGCCGCCGCGCAGAGTGCTGCCGGCGATCAGGAAAGTGTTATCAGGTGAAGGGCGGGGTGCTGCCCCGAATGCCGGCGAATCATAGCAGAAGCGCCGCTGAAATGGGTTTCCGGGAGGATTGTCAGGCAGTCAGGAGCTGATTCTGATGCGTTCTGCCGATCTGGCTCATGGTCAGGGAAGGACGGAACTTGGCAGGGGCTATTGAGTACTAAACGCTCAGTGATTATCATACTGACTGACTGGTCAGTCAGTTTTTAAAATCTGAACAACGAGCCCGCTATGAATCCGCCAGAACCTCCCATTCCTGCCAAACAGAAGCTGCTGGACGCTGCTTTGACGGCCTTCCTTAGTAATGGCTTTGCCGCCGCCCGGGTCGAAGATATCGCCAAAGCTGCCGGTATTAGCAAGGGTGCGGTTTATCTGCACTATCCGACGAAAGAGGCGCTGTTCCGGGGGGTGGTTGATGCCGGTGTTATCTCGCCGCTGGTTCTTGCGGAAGACGTTGTTGCAGACTCGCGCGGGTCCGCGGCCGATCTTCTGGCTGAAGTTCTGCACACGAACTTAATCGAGTTTTGGGAAAGTCCGTCGAGCGCGGTGATTAAATTGGTAGTCGCCGAATCGCAGCAGTTTCCGGGGCTGGCCGAGGAATTCTATTCAGCAGTGACAGCACGAGCTTGCGAACTCATTCAGACGGTATTGCAACGGGGTGTGGATCAGGGAGAGTTTGTGCTCGCAGATGTTCCCTACACAGCCAGGCTTATCATTAATGCGCTGGATCATGAAGTGGTGTTGGCGCATTCCGTAAATAACGAAACCCGCGGATCGTTCGATCCGCATCGATACATTGATGCCCTGTTGCAGTTGGTGACCGGCACTGAAGTTAAGGAGCAAGTGGCGTGATCCGTTCATTCGCAATAATGCTGACGCTGGTGGTGCTGGCGCTTACCGGTATTTTTGGCTGGAAGTTTTTCTATGCCTACCAAATGGGGCAGGCGATGGCAGCGATGAAGCCGCCTCCGTCGGTGGTATCGACT
>CAYLLI010000052.1:0-13279 GCA_964384295.1 uncultured Chromatiaceae bacterium | reverse complement strand
TCACTTTAGGCATGCCGTTATGACTTTAACGACGCTGTGCTGACGTTACGGACCGCGTATGACTGAGCTGGTCCTATTACTCCGATCTTACTAACCGGTTATTACGGCACAGGCTGATCAATAACCAGCCGCACCGTGCCGGTATCCGGTAACCAGGCAGCTTTGCCTTGCAGATCACCGCTGGCGGCAATCGGGTCGCCGCTCATTGAGATCCGCGCGGACACTTCCAACGCGGGTTTGCCCGCCAGTGTGGACCCGGGAATCATCACGTTCTGATCGCTTAACCGCAGCGACACCGGCAGTACCGGCGACACGCGTGCCACGGCTAACGGCGCGCCGGGTTTGTTCGGTTCACGCACATACACGTACACGACCTTGCCGTTTGCGGCTTGCGGCTTCAGCGAGTCGCTGACACTAATGTTTACATCAATGACGACCGGCGGCGCAGCATCCGGCGCGGCAATTCCGTCGCTTGGCGGCGGCAACACCGCCAACTGTTGCTGAATAACGCCGCGGAGCTGATCGGGCATTTCGTAATTTAAAAGCAGTGTCCAGCGATCAGACGCTAACTGCTCGTTGTCACGCGCTAGCGCTACCAAGCCGCCAAACCACAGGGCTCTGGGTTCCGCCGGGTTCTGTTCGAGGGCAAATTCGACCAAATCGCCCGCTTCGCCCCGTAATGCGTCGCGGTTCACGTAGGTCATCGCCTCGCCCAGCCCCAGTGCTGCCTCAACCGATTGATTTTCGGAAAGATTCCAGGCCTGCCGATACGCCGTAACGGCCTCGGGAAAACGCTGCATCGTCACATAACTGCGACCGAGCATGAGCCATTCCTCAATGCTCCCGGAGCCCGTTTTCAGTCGTTCTTCCAGTTGCGCGACCATCGCTTCAATCTGTGGTGCTTCCGGGGTTGGCGGTGCACCGGTCGGGCTGGTCGCCTGAGCCGGCGCATCCCACTGTTGAGTGGACAGTGTCTGATAAAGCACCAGGCTCAGCGCCGGCAAGCCCACGGCGAGACCGATGAGACTCACCAACACGGTGCGGTTTTCCTTACCGCGGATCAGCGGCACCAGCACGAGCGTCAGGGCGATCAGAATCAGCGCCGCTGCGGCTATCCAGAAATTCGTCATGAAGGTTCTTCCTTGCTCAAACCGGCTGCAACGTCTGACTCATCCATCGGGGCGTCGATATCACTCGGCAGTGTGGCGCGACGCCGGATCACCACGGCAAACGCGATTCCGCCGACTAACAGCAATAGCGCAGGTGCCAACCACAACGGTGCGGTGCTGGCTTTAAACTGCGGTCGGTATAGCACGAAATCGCCGTAGCGACTGACCAGAAAGTCTTTGATCTCTGCGTCGGTCATGCCCTCTTCCACCATGCGCCGGACTTCGCGGCGCAGGTCCTTGGCGAGCAATGCGGTGGAGTCTGCAATGCTTTCGTTCTGACACACGAGGCAGCGGATCTCGCTGGTTAACAGCTCATAGCGTTCCTGGTCGGCCGGGTTACTGAACGGTTGCTGCGGATCGATGGCCCAGACGGTCAGCGCAAACATCAAGCCGGTGACGGCGATAAGAATTCGGCTCATCCGCCCTGCCCCGCGCCAATCAACGGCATAAAGTCGTTACGCCAGATGTTCAGGTCCAGAGGCCCGATGTGTTTGTGCAGCACCACGCCATCGGGTGACAGCAAAAAGGTTTCCGGCGCGCCGTATACACCCCAGTCGATGGCCGTTGTGCCGACGGTATCAACGCCGTTGGCGACGTAAGGGTTGCCCAGCTGGTTGAGCCACTGCACAGCTTTGACAGGATCGTCTTTCCAGTTGAGGCCGTAAATCGGCATGTTGTAGTCGGCCACAATCTGCAGCAACGCTTCGTGTTCCTGTCGGCACCCCGAACACCAGGTTGCCCAGACATTCACGAGGCTGTAGTTGCCGCGCATGTCCTCAAGGCTTAAGCGCTCCCCTTGCTTCAGCAGGCGCGGCAGATCAAAAGCCGGTGCCGGTTGATTCACGAACGGTGACGGAATGTAGGTCGGATCACGAAACAGCAGGCCGATCAGAAAGAAGCCGAGCAGCACGACAAAGCCGATGACCGGCAACGCGAATTTGAGTCCTTTAGGCACTGCTGTCGCTCACCGGTCTGCGATAGCGGCGGTCGGAAACGGCAATCAGGCCGCCCAGTGCCATGATCAGACAACCAAACCAGATAAACCGGATCAGCGGCCGGTACTGAATGCGCACGCTCCACGCATCCTCGCCCAGCGGGTCGCCGAGTGCGACAAACAAATCGCGCGACCAACCGGCATCGATGCCGGCTTCGGTCATCGGGCTTTTGCGAACCCGGTACACGCGTTTCTCAGGTGTTAACGAAGCTTCCGGCTGTCCGTCACGGCTGATCGTAAACACGCCCTGCACGCCGTCGTAGTTCGGCCCGACAATGCCGCCGTAACGTTCGAACTCAAAATCGTAACCGGCTACAGCAACAGACTCCCCCGGCTTAATCGCGTGATCGGTTTCAATGCTGTACGCCGACGTCACGGTAATGCCGATCACGGTCAGGCCAAGACCAATGTGGGCAACCTGCATACCGACCATAGCCACAGTCAGGCGCGGGCCTTTGCCAAATAGCTTCAGAATGGGATCCCACGCTGCAGCGAGCACTGTCCAGACACCGGCAACGACGCCGACCGCAGTCAGCACGCTGAGCTCGGTGGCCATGTAGGCAGTACCGGCAAGCCCGATACCGACAGCCATTAACGCCGGCCAGCGCAGTCGTGACAGCGTGCGGCGCATATCGGCCGAACGCCATGCCGTGTGCATGCCCACACCCATCGCCAGCACGAGTGGCAGCATCGGCACGATAAACACAATTTCAAAGTACGGCGGACCGACCGAAATTTTGCCCATGCTTAGTGCATCAAGCAGCAGCGGATACAGCGTACCGAGCAGAATCAGTCCGGCAGCGACAACGAGCAGAATGCTATTCAAAAGCAGGAAGGTTTCGCGCGACGCCGGCTCGAAACCGACTTTGACTTCCAGCGACGATGCACGCCACGCGTACAGCGCCAGCGCGCCACCGACCACGATGGCCAGAAACGCCAGAATGAAAACACCTCGCGCCGGGTCGCTCGCAAAGGCATGCACCGACACCAGTACACCCGAACGCACCAGAAACGTGCCGAGCAAACTCAGTGAAAACGCACCGATCGCCAGCAGCAGTGTTGAGCTTTTAAACAGCCCGCGTTTTTCGGTAACGGCCAGTGAGTGAATCAACGCCGTGCCGACCAGCCAAGGCATGAATGACGCATTCTCAACCGGATCCCAGAACCACCAGCCGCCCCAGCCCAGTTCGTAATACGCCCACCAGCTGCCGAGGCAAATGCCGACAGTCAGAAACAACCATGCCATCGTGGTCCACGGGCGCGTCCAGCGGGCCCAGTTCTGATCGAGTTTGCCCGATAACATGGCCGCAATGGCAAAGGCAAAGGCCACGGAGAATCCGACGTAGCCGGTGTAAAGCATCGGCGGATGCGCAATCAGTGCCGGGTCCTGCAATAGCGGGTTTAAGTCTGCGCCATCGATGGCTGCCGGAATCAGGCGTTCAAACGGGTTGGACGTAAACAGCACAAACAGCAGAAAGCCGGCACAGATGAAACCCATGACGCCGAGGACCTGGGCGACGACGCTGTCCGGCAGGCTTTTGCTAAACAGCGCAACAGCCGTCGTCCACACACTCAGAATCAGCACCCACAGCAGCAGCGAACCCTCATGAGCGCCCCATACCGCCGCTACTTTGTACGGCGTCGGGAGTGCCGAATTGGAGTTATTGGCGACGTAGAGCACCGAGAAGTCGTTGCTCAAAAACGCGTAGGTCAGGCAGGCGAACGCAATGCCCAAGAACAGCAGCTGGCCAAACGCAGTCGGTCGCGCTAATGCGATCCAGGGTTTGATGTCCTTCAGCGAACCGGTGATGCCGAACACGGCCTGAATGCTTGCCAGCAACAGGGCAAGAATTAACGCCAGTTGTCCGAGCTCAGGCACCATAGTAACTAGTCAGCCTGTTTACTATCGCCCATCGGATGACCCTGCTCTTCGAGCATCTGGGCGACCTCAGGCGGCATGTAATTTTCATCGTGCTTGGCCAGCACTTCGCGGGCGCGGAACAGGTTGTTGTCGTCGAGCTGACCGATGGCGATCACACCCTGCCCTTCGCGAAACAGGTCGGGTAACACCCCCGCGTACGCCACTTCAATACGATTTTCGGCGTCAACGACCATGAAGCGTATCTCGAGCTCGCCGGGCTGTCGCACCAGCGACCCGGATTCCACCAAACCGCCCAGACGCAGTGTTTTATCGGCCGGGGCGGCACCTGTGGCGATGTCCGTCGGGCTGAAGAAGTACAGCATGTTGTCTTCAAACGCCTGAATGGCGACGAAGATCGCCAGTGCTACACCGGCAAACGCCACACCGAGCCCGGCCATTCGTTTCTGACGTGGCGTCATGATGTTGATTCTCCTGCCGCTTTGCGCGCTGCGACCCGTCGCAGTACTTTTTCACGGGTTGATTTCAGTTCCGCTCTGCTCCACCAGCTGTTGCCAACCACCAGCACCAGCCACAGCAGATACACCGCACCCATGTGAAACACGTATTTATCGAAGCCCATCACTTCCATCACAGCAGCTCCTGTAACCAGCGGGCGTTGCGCTCACGGTTCAGAATCTCTGTCCGCAAACGGTTTAAAAGCACAGCCCCGAAGTACAGATTAAAGGCCACAATCATCAGCAGCAGCGGCCACAGCATGTCGCCGGTAATCGACGGGTTGTCCATCTTGGATAGCGTGGCCGGTTGGTGCAGCGTGTTCCACCAGTCCACCGAGAATTTAATGATCGGCACGTTGATGACACCGACAATGGCGATGATGCCGCTGGCCCGGTCGGCCTGATTCGGGTCGTCGAACGCTGCCCGCAGCCCCATGTAGCCCAGATACAGGAAGAACAGCACCAGTTCGGAGGTGAGTCGTGCGTCCCAGACCCACCAGGTGCCCCACATCGGCTGCCCCCAGATCGCACCACTAATCAATGCCAATGCCGTAAACGATGCACCCACCGGTGCAGCAGCCGCTGAAACCGCATACGCGAGCTTGATGCGCCAGACCATCCCGATGGCGGATGTCACCGCCATAATCACGTAGATCGCCATCGACATATACGCCGCCGGTGCATGGATATACAGAATCCGGAAGGCGTCGCCCATCTGATAATCGCGCGGGGCCAGAAACAGCCCGCCGTAGACCCCGACCGCCATCATCGCCGCCGCGCTCCAGAACAACCACGGTTGAATCGCCCCGGCGAGCCGATAGGCGTGCGGCGGTGAGCCGAATTTATGAATCCAAGTCCACATAAATACTGATTTGAGTCTCTCGTTTGAGCCATCTTTGGCGATGGCCGGCGGCGTGCTTAATGCGCACTGCACAACGCCACCGGACAGGCATTCAGACTACCTGCTCTGAATCCTGAAACCGTTAGCATTTATCAACAAAACCCGCTGACCCGAAGTGCCGGAAGTATACTGCATCGGCGCTGAAAACGGTGCGTCTCTTGGGTTAAATGACCTGCCGATTCGGGGTTGGTTCAGCTGTCGGCATTGCCGGGGTTTTGCTTAGTCCAGACTGACCCGCAAAGCCGCTGCGATAGCGAACGGTGTCAGGCTTAAGGCCAGCAAACTGATGGCCGCGAGCAGCAGTAAGGGCCCGTCGGTTGCAAACCCGCCGGCTGCGAGGTCGGTGGCTTTCGCACCGAAAATAAGCACAGGAATACTCAATGGTAACAATAAGATAGAAAGTATTCCTGAAGCCTGACGTAAGCTCACGGTCAACGCCGCGGTGATCGCTCCCAACAGACTGAGCGCCGGTGTGCCGAGCAACAACGACAGCATCAGCACGCGTACAGCCTCCGGCGGCAGGTCATAGGCCAGTGCTGCCACCGGTGCGAGTAGCAGCAACGGCAGCAGCATCTGCAGCCAGTACGCCAGGACTTTACCCAGCACCAGCAGCGCCAGCGGTTGCGGTGTCAGCAGTAGCTGTTCGAGGCTGCCGTCGTCGAAATCGTCGCGGAAAAGCCGGTTCATCGAGATCAGGATCGCCAGCAAGGCAGCCACCCACAACACGCCGGGCCCGATCTGCCGCAGCGATTCCGCTGACGGGCTGATGGCCAGAGGAAACAAACTGGCAACAACCAGAAAGAACACCAGCGGGCTTGCCAAGTCCGACCAGCGCCGAAAGCTTTGCACCAGTTCGCGTCGCAACAGCAGCAGAACGGCGGCAATCATTGCAGTTGCCCCCCTTTCAGAGTGAGTTCGCGCAGCCCCAAACCTGCGTGTGCATCGCCATGGCTGGCAATCACTGCGATGCCGCCGGCGGCCAGATGGGCATCCAGACAGGCATTCAGGTAATCCTGACCCTGGGCATCGAGGTTCGTGTACGGCTCATCGAGGATCCACACCAGCGCTTTGCTCAGCAGAACCCGAGCCAGCGAACTGCGGCGTTGCTGGCCGGCCGACAGCACCCGGGCGGGCAGCTCAAGGCAGCCGCCAAGGCCCAGTTCCTCGGGCACTTCAGTCAACGAATGCCCTCTGAGCGACGCTGAAAACGCGAGGTTCTCACGCACCGTCAGTTCGGACTTCAGTCCGGCTTTATGGCCCGACCAGCCCAGCAGCTGATGCCAGTCTTCGCGCTGCGCGGCGATCGGTGTGCCGTTCCAGCAGACTTCGCCCTCTTCAGGCAGTGTCAGACCGCACAACACCCGGAGCAACGTGGTTTTGCCGGTGCCGTTCGGGCCGCGCAGCGCAATGCCTTCACCGGGCGCCACGGTCAGCGAGATGTCGTTCAACAAGCAGCGTTCGCCGCGAAACAGCAGCAGCTGCTCCGCGCTTAGACCGTTCTTGTTGCTGACGTCATTCATTTATTGAAAAACAATTATTTAGAGTGCTTTATATAGGTAGATTGTAGCTAAAACTCTACCACAAGTTTGCCGAAATGATCGCCCTTCGCGATGTCGGCAATCGCGGCAATACCGTCGGCAAACGGGTAACTGCAACTAATCACAGGGCGAATGGCGTGAGCCTCGATAAACGCATTCATCGCCTCGTGATCCTGTCGGTGGCTGACTGTCACGCCATGGATGCTCGCGTTCTTTAACACCAGCGGCATCAGGTTGGTTTCTGCCGAGAACCCGGCCAACGCGCCGATGTAGGCAATGCGCCCGCTGCAGGCCAGTGCGGCCATGGATTGCGCCAATGTGCCCGCCCCGCCGGTTTCAATCACCACGTCAGCACCTCCGGTTAGAGCCGCACACTGCTCACCCCAGTCCGGTTGCTGCTGATAATTCAACCCGTGATCAGCGCCGAGCGCTTGGGCCTTCGCAAGCTTTGCATCACTGCCCGACGTAATCACCACGGTTGCTCCCATGGCCTTGGCAAACTGGAGCGCAAACAAGGAAACACCGCCGGTGCCCAGAGTCAGCACTGTGCCTCCGGGCTGCAGCTTTCCAAAGGTCGTCAGCCCGGCGAACGCCGTCAGGCCGGCTGCGGGCAAACACGCGGCTTCGGCATCGGATAATGCCGCCGGGGCGCGAACAATGGCGGTTTCCGGCAGGACGGCGAACTCCTGCAAAACGCCCGGTGCCTCACAACCTGCGGAGACCTGTCGTTTGTCAGCCGTCAGAGGGCCGTTCTCCCAGTCCTGCCAGAGTGTTGTCACCACCCGGTCGCCGGGCTTCCAGGCCGTGACGCCCTCTCCCACCTGCTCGATGTAGCCGCAGCCATCCGACACAGGCACCAGCGGGAAGCTCAGGTCGGGCTTGTAAAAGCCCTGGGCGATCATGAAATCCCGGTAATTGATCGAGCAGGCAGCGACTTTGATCAGGACTTCGCCGGGACCCGGCTTCGGCATCGGCACCTTATGAACCGCAAGGTTCTCCAGTCCGAAGCCACTCAGCTGCACCTGCTTCATGCCACCTTACCCGGCCGCCATTGATACAGCGTCCAGCGGTACTGCGGGTTCATGCAGAACACATCGCGGACCCGCTCAAACTGCGGAAACTCATGGAACACGGCTTTCGCCATCGCTACTGAAAACAAATACGGCAACAGCACACGACGGGACGTATCGCTGCCTTCGAGTTGTTCGCAAATTGCACTCAGAACGTCACGCAGAATGTCCTGCCCGAACGGATGGTACATGTGCAGGAACAGGTCCCCTTCCGGCAGCGGGTACTGGCGGGCATCGCTGCAGACAAACTCGAGCGGCGCGTTCAACTTCGGCTGCATAAGTACCGCATTAGCATTGGCAACGGCGGTTAGCTCCGCTGAAATCTCGACGCCGACGGCGGCTTTGAAAGGATACTCGGCGGCCACCAGCGTGCTGCGGCCTTTGCCGGAGCCATAGTCGACGAACGTAAACTCAGCCGGGTTGATTGCGGCACCTTCAATTGGCGCTTCGATCATGTAGCGTGTGATGCGTGCCGGCGACGCCAGAAACAGATTGGCCTGCCAGCGTGTGAAGTCATCGGCAATATCGAGGTTTCGGGTCGGCACGATGCCGCTCGTGTCGGTGCCATTCGCGCGGTCGTAGGAGTCGTCGGATACCGGTTTATAGGACAACGCGTAGATCAACGCATAGCGGGCCGCCATCAGCCAACCAAGCTCCCGCGCCGATTCCCGGAAGACCTTCCAGGGCTGATCCCAGGGTGATTCGACACTCAATGCGGGCTTCCTTTTTGGCTTGGGGGTTCTATTGGGTCACGAACAGTTGCGCCGGCGCAGCGTATCAGAAACAGCGGGTCCCGCCAAAGCAGCGGGTTGACGGGTTTTGACCGGCGCCTGCGACCTTCAGACAAGATGATAACGGCCCGTCGTTGCACTATATGCAGCGGATAATCCACGGGTCAGCGCAACGCAGGCATGAACAGAAAGAAACAACCAGACAGCACGATTCCCGGCTCAATTAACCGCAACGGACAGCGCGTGGTCGGCTTCCTGCGAGATGATCCCGCGAACCCGCTGAGCAAGGTGTATGAAGTAGCCTGCACACTGTGCGCCTTTGAATACGCCGCTTACGGTTCCGATTTGTGGCAGCGTCGCTGTCCGGCGTGCCAGGGCGGTCGCGAGGGCTTGCCGCTCGGTAGAGCGTCTTAGCCGCCCTGCTCTGTCTTTTTTGGCTGAGGCTGCTGTTGGTTCTTTCTCAGTTCCCACGGATCGACATCGAGAGACCCGACCGGCTGACGCGTTTTCGCGGACAGGACCAATCCGGTCAGGTTGTCCCGCGCCGTCAGCGGCACCACAATCAGCTGTTCCCCGAACTTTTCCAGCAGCTTCTGCGCTTCGGCCTGCTGTGACTCCGGCAACGGAAGGTCGCCAAGCCAACCGTAGCGACGTTGCATGTCGTTTATGGTTGCGTCCGACATGGGCAGCCAGCGGGCCGGCCGTTCACTGATGTCCGGTTTGCCTTCCAGCACGACTTCTTCGATCAGCTTTTGCATCTCTTCCGCGGTGGCCGGCATTTGAGCCTGCACGTAAAGCGGCTGCTGCCATTGCTTCGCCGGCACGGCCGAATTTGCTTTCAGCTCGTTGGCATCAATCTGCGAGCACGACACCGCTTCGAAGCGATCGACCGCATACACCATGTAACAGGGTCGCTCGGAGTAAATAACCGAGACTCCGTAAGTCAGAGCGCTAAGCTGTATCGCCAGCACAACCGCCATATCCAGCAGCAGCTTCGGTTTACCGGGGCGGTACAGCAGTAGCGTCAGCGCCGGACCAAGCACCAGGTCTACACCTACCAGCACTTTGATGACGTCACCGGCGCCTAGCAGCTTGAACAGCGGTGCCGGGTACCAGGCGAACCAGATCAGGGCCAAAACCGTGCCGACCACGGCGGCACTGGCGAGAAAGTGAAGCAGAAATGCGCGTTGCGTCGACATTGTCAATTTTAATCCGGGAGGTTTCGTTAAAGAACTGTAATCACGGGGTGGAAGAATGCCAAACCGGCAGACGTTTGCAATATGAGCCAGATCAAATTTTGAGCAGGCAGCCTGCAAGCTACTGAATGAAGTGTGACGCAGTCGGATACGCGGTTATGCGAGTTCATGGACGATAGTGACACCTGCAAAAAACATTGCAGGCGGTCTGATGAAGAAACCTAAAAAAGTGTTACTCCGATTACAGAAAGAATTGCCCGGCACCCTGCTCTTCGTTGGGTTGGTGCTCGCGATGATCGTTGTGATCGGTCTGCAGGATGACCCGAATGTATCCGAGGACAGGCTTGAATCCGCTGCTACAGCGCCTATGCAGGCTGAAACACGTCTGGTCGACTCGGGCGGCGATGTCGACAGCCGCGTCGAGTAAGACTGCTATACGGCGGGAAACTGCCCGCTAAATAACACCCAACACAACACCAACGAACCCAGTATCAGCGTCTCGGTCACGAGCATCGTCAGCGCAGGGATACTCCCTCGTAGCAGAATTCTCAGGTTGGTTTTCATCCCCAGCGCGGCGATCGCTGTCACCAGAAGAAACCGTGAAGCGTCGGTTCCGAAGCTCCGCACTGACTGTGTTAACAGGCCGCTGCTGGCAAGCATTAAAAACACGATGAAGCCGATAATAAACCACGGGAACGGCAGCCGGCTTTGCTGAGCCGGGTTCCTGCCGCGACTGAATACCGCGCCGACGATCAGAAATACGGGTATCAGCATGATGACCCGGTAAAGTTTGGTGATGGTTGCAAAGTCGCCCACTGTCGGAGACAGGCTGTAACCGGCACCCACCACCTGAGCGACATCGTGAATCGAACCCCCGAGGAAAAATCCCGTTGCTCTGTCCGACAGGCCGAGCAGCCCGGCAATCCCCGGATACAGCAACATAGCAAGGGTGCTAAGTGTGGTTACACAGAGGATGGTGAATACCAACTGTTTTTCTCTGTCGGGGTGCGTGGGTAACACCGTGGTGATCGCCATAGCGGCGGAAGCGCCACAGATCGCAACGGAGCCGCCGGTCAGAACACCAAACTCGGTGGAACGACCAAGTCCCCGGGCAATCAATGCCCCCGATAGAATCGTCAGCGCAATCGCAGCTGACATAAAGGCCAGGTTCGACGGGCCAATCGCCATCACCTGATCCAGCGTGATGCGCAGCCCGAGCAGCATGACACCCAGACGCAGCAGAGCGCTTGCCGCAAACTGAATACCCGCGCAGCAGGGTGTGTCTTCGTTCAGAAAATTGAGCGCCATGCCCAGCAACAGCGCAAACAACATGACCGGCGCTGCGTATTGATTGGCAAGGTAACTCGCTGACAGGGCCGTGACGCAAGCGATTGCGACGCCCGGAAACAGTTCTTTTGGCCTGGACAAATCCAGCAATGTAACCCCGCCCTGAGCACCGCCGGTAACGACGGCTTAAGCTGTAAATGACTTTTAATTATGGGGCAAAGAAAAGACGCTTTGCCCTAATTACTTAGAACAAAGCGTCATATGTCGTGCGATGGCGGGTGGCTTAAGCGGGTGCTTCTGCCAGCTCGGCCTGGTCTCGGTCGCGCGTGATTTTCAAAACGAACATCGCGGCAACGAATACCACGCTATTGGCAATCGCGATCATGACGAACGGCGCGATATTGTCGTTGAAGTAACCTGAGGCCATGCCGCCGAACTTGGCAATCATCAGAATGCCGATGGCGCCACACAGACTAAACAGCCCAATCACGGCTCCCCTGCCTTTCTCCGGCGCTACCGAACCGATCAATGTGAGCGTTGCCAGGTTAGCGGACATTTCACCCATGCCGACCAGAACGGCTGCAATCCACATCTGCGGACCGAGCGGATCTGAGAAAGCTGACAAGAAGAACAGACTGCCGTAGCCGGTCGCTGCCAGCACCATGGCAATGGCGACACCCGCGACACGATCAACCCGGTCGAGAATGATGCCCATCACCGGTAGCCACAGCAAAGCGAACACCTGAATGATGATGTAGAACTTCAGCGCGTAGTTGTTGGCCGGACCGACTTCCATACCGGCTGACAAGCCTTTCTGGCTCAGCCACAACACGAAGAACGTGCTGAGCACGGCCATATCACCACGGGCAACAATCGCCGTCAGGTAAGCGAATGCCACCCGAATCTCTTTGGCGGCCGCCAAACCGACTTTCAGCGTTGACAGCAACGGCTCACGCTTCTCGAGCTGCGCCGGAGCACCGGATTTCAGGCCGAGCAACAGCGTGGTGGATACCGCCAGACACACGGCAGCCGGCGTCCACAGCCAGTAGCGGGCTGCAATGTCGTTATCACCACCGGTGATCTCCTGATACAGCGGCAGCAGTAACCGCAGCGGTGTGAGCAGCAAAATAAAACCCAGACCGTTCAACATGAAGCAGACAGCAATCATTCGGCCACGCGAGTCTTCCACGGCGTAGTCGTTAATGACTGCCGGCAGCATTGCAGTGTTCATCGCCAAGCCTGTGGCGAACAACACGCGGAACGCGGTCAGCTGACCGACTGACTGCGCCATCGGATACAGAAAATAGCCGATCGCAAAAATAGCAAAGGCCGCAGCCCAGATAGGCTTGCGGCCCAGTTTGTCGGACATCGCCCCGACCAGCCCGATCCACATAATCACAACAACTTCGGACCAGAACGTCAGGTTGCCGGCGAGCGGCCCCTGGTCTTCCTGCGGAATGCCGAGTACTTCGGTAAACAGGAACGGCTGGCTGGCGTTCACGAAGCCCATCATGGCGATACCGAAGAACGAGCCGAAGAGAAGCGTGTACATGTTCCCTTTGGTGACCCCGGGAGCGATGCTCACCGCCAGTTTCTTTGGTCCGAACGGACGCCCTTCAGGCGCTGCAGCTGTAGTGGTTGAATCGGTCATTTTTAACGTCCAGTGTTACGAATGCGCAAAGGTTACCAAGTGCCAAGCAGGATGCCCTGAAAGTTGCGGCTTGGTTCATGCAATGGCTAACCCACTTAACTAACATTTCGAAAAGTGAACTAAAGCGGATTGCAGCAGGCACAAAAAAGCCCGCATCGTTGTATTGACGCGGGCTTCAGACAAAAGTTCAGGCTCAGATTTAGCTGCTGGATGCCTGACAAATCGCCTCGATGGAGTCATTTAGCATCGCGTTGAACTCATCATCGCTCTGCTGCGCCGACAAACCTTCCGTCAGCGCGCGGGAGAAGCTGGCAACCATTCCGTTGTTTTCAGACAGACGGCGGTTCGCCTCTTCGCGGCTGTAAC
>CAYLLI010000051.1:0-13627 GCA_964384295.1 uncultured Chromatiaceae bacterium | reverse complement strand
GGGGTACAAAATCGAAGTCCCGTATACGCCGGGCTTGGGTGATGCGACTCAGGAGATGACGGATGTGCGGTCATTCAGTGTGCTTGAGCCAACTGCTGATGCCTTCAGAAACTACTACAGCGATGCGGCTTACGGTACGCCGACTGAAATGTTGGTCGAGAAAGCCGACCTTTTGACACTGACGATCCCCGAGGCGACTGTGTTACTGGGTGGTTTGCGCAGCATCGGCATCAATACCGGTAACAGCGAGCATGGTGTGCTGACGGATCAGCCGGGTGCCTTGAGCAACGACTTCTTCGTCAACCTGCTCGATATGAAATACGCCTGGAGTAAATCGCAGCAGGCTGAAGGTGTGTACGAAGGTCGTGACCGCAAAACCAACGAACTGAAGTGGACGGCCACTTCCGTCGATCTGATCTTCGGCTCGAATACGGAGCTGCGGGCAGTCGCAGAAGTCTATGCCTCGGTTGATGGCGAAGAGCAATTCATCGATGACTTCGTTGCCGCGTGGGTCAAGGTGATGCAGCTCGGACGCTACGATCTTTAAGCTTGCATCGGTTGTGCGATAGTGAGCCGGCACTCGAATGAGTGCCGGCTTTTTTATCTCGACAACTTTTGTACAAGTTGTTGAATGCACACCCATCGCCCATTTTGCGGTTGAGCCGCGCAAGGCATATGATGAGTGATCAGCAATGAAGCATCGGGAGAACATCATGAATCGCCTTGGCTTATTTCTTATCTGCGTATTTTTGGCCGCGTGTTCAGGTGGCCCGGAAGAGTCGGTCGCTGCAGATCAGGGGCCCGTTGCGGCTGACATTGTGGGAGTTAATGGCAGCATCTATACCGTCAATGAGGCGATGCCCTGGGCTGAGGCAATTGCGATTCGCGGCACCGACATTGTTTACGTTGGTGATGCAGCGGGTGCTCAGGAGTTTATCGGTGACAACACCGAGGTGGCTGATCTGCGCGGCAAGTTTGTCATGCCCGGTATTGTCTCGGGGCATGAGCACCCGCTGATGACTGCTGTGGTCGCCTCGGCACTGTTTATCCCGTTTCCGAATGACGAAGCTTTCATTCTCGATGCGGTAAAAACCCACCTGGAAGAAAGTCCCGAAGGGCCTTACTGGTCGTTCGGTGGCAATCGTGAGGGCATGATTGAGATTTATCGGCAGGACGTTGATGCCGTTGTGAGCGACAAGCCGTTTCTGATGGTGGCCAACACCGGGCATGGCGCATGGCTGAACACCAAGGGTTTGGAAACGCTGGGTCTGATGGAGCCTGGTAGCGAAGCTCCGGTAGATGGTTTTGAGCGCGACGAGGACGGAGTGCCTAATGGCTACTTGTCGACGTCGGCGGCGGCAATGTTTGCGCTTACCAAACTGGGCCTGGTCAGGAAACAAGACGTCGTCGACAACCTTGCGGATGTGCTGGCTGACTACAATTCGATGGGGCTGACGGCAGTGCTCGATGCCGGCGCTGCGCCCGGTACCGAGGAAGCGGTATGGACAGCAGCCGCTGAACTGGAAGAGCGCGGTGAGCTGAGTTTGCGAATCTCGGCAGCTTCGATGGCGCAACGCGCTTTTCACATTGAAGGTGCGTTCGCAGCGCTCGCGAAATGGTCGCCAAAGTTTCAATCGGAAAACTTCACGGTAAAAACACTGAAGATTCACGGCGGATCGCCGGATGGTTATTCATCGCCTTTGCTGGAGCCGTATTCCGATCGTCCTGATTACTCGGGGCCGGTCATTTTTTCCTACGACGTCCGGCGTGATGCGTCGTTAAAAGCAGCCGAACTTGGCTACAACATTCATACGCACGTGATTGGTGATAAAGCGATTCGCGAAGCATTGGATGCGTTTGAAGAAGTTCGCGAAGCCGGTTTTAGTGAGAATCGTCTGACGACTGGTCATTCATCCATGGTGCATCCCGATGATGTCCCGCGTTACAAACAAAACAACGTCACCGTGAATTGGATGATGGCGACCATCTGTATTCCCGATGAGCTTAATTTGTCGCGACTCGGTGAAGAGCGCCTGAAGTATTGGTGCAACTTCCGGTCTGTCGCGGACAGTGGCGCGCGCATGTCGCTCAGTGCTGATGCACCAACGTCACCGCTGAACCCGATGCTGCAGATGGAACTGGCTATTCTGCAAAGAGATCCCGGAACGGTTGAACAACTGCATGACGGCAAAGGCGGGCTCACGATCAGCGAAGCCATCTATGCTTACACGTTGGGGTCTGCCTACACGCTCGGCTGGGACAACCTGATCGGTTCACTCGAGGTTGGCAAGCGGGCTGATCTGGTTGTGCTCGACCAGAACTTGCTGGAGATCGATTCAGCCAGTATTCATAAAACCAACGTTCTGCTGACCATGCTAAACGGTGAAGTGGTGCATGAAGAAGCAATCGACTGGGACGCCGGCGAAGAGCCTTTGGTCTATGACATTCTGGGTGCGTATGAGGACGATTAGTTGGCTCGCCGTTAGCTAACAGTCCGCTTTAATGTTGCTGACGGCAGTTCGCCGAACATCGCGTGGTAGTCCTGACTCAGTTTGCCGGCATGCCAGAAGCCCCAGCGCGCCGCCGCCTCTTTGACCGTTGCGGCTTCGTTCAGCAATAGCGACTTTCTTAGCCCGGAAAGCTTAAACGCAAGCAGGTATCGCTTGGGTGACACGCCATAGTGCTCGCGGAAGGCCCGCTGCAGAGTGCTGAGGCTGCACGCTGCTGCCGCGCAGATATCGAGTACGGTAATGGGTGTCGCGCCGTTGGCCGCAATATAGTCTCGTGCTTTTAGCAACGCCCGTTGGCGCGCCGCGAAGCTGCTGCGGTCAGGAATTTCCGCGGCACTGATGCAAACGGCCGCGCTGACCAGTTCATCCTCGATCATTGCGCATTCAAGGTGCTGAGTATTTGCAGTGTTGTCACGTTCAGCGAACAGGCCAGCGATATTTCGGCGCAGTTTGATCAGCAGGTCAGCGTCGGGCGCAAAGATTGCTCCGGGCTTCGGCAGCAGCTTTTCCGGGTTATCGGGGGCAAGCCGTTGGCAAACATCCTGCAGGTGCTGGTCAGCAATCGAAACGGTGTACGCGGTGTAGCCTGATTCAGTGACCGCATCAAATCCTGACGGACTGGTCAGGACCATCATAGATTCGGAAGCCACTTCACGTGCTCCGAAGTACAGATCGGGTTGATGTCGTGACGGCATTCCGAACGTGAAATACCCTTGCGGAGCGATTCCCCGCTGGTGAATCTTGTTGTTGAACTCCGCTTCAAGCACGACAACGTTGGGCGTTGCAAGTGTTGCAGCGCGGGCGGTTTTCGCACCCCGGTCCAGCTGCATAAATTCCAGATCCCAGCCGGCAGACTTCATCGTCTCGTTAAACTCGTCGATGGAACCTGCTTGAAAGGATTGTCTGACAGGTGCTTGCATGACCTAGGTTGAGAACTTTGCGAAAGTATTGTTATCTGACCGAAAAATGACGTTAGATGCAAGAGCAGTCGAGCATAGTGGTTACGGACGCATTCCTTTACGTCCATGTTAATTCAGTGTCTGTAGGGAGAGTTATGAAAAAGAGTCTAACCCTGATGGTTGCGGCACCGGCTGCAATGGTTGTTGCGTCAGGAATTACGCTGGCTGATGTCGACCGCGCTATTCCGCTGGAAGGGGTCTTGAATACCCGTGACCTAGGTGGGCTGAAAACGGCAGACGGCCGGCGGGTGCGAAAAGAATTGCTGATTCGATCGGGCTCGATTGACGGCATTAGCGAGGCCGGTAAAGCAAAGCTTGATGATATCGATGTGGTGGCGATCATTGATCTGCGCACCACCGCAGAGGCTGGCGAAGATCCGACTGCCTGGCCCGAAGGCGAAGGACCTGCCCGCTACAATTTTCCGGTCATGGAGCAGGAGAACCAGATGATTGCGGATATGCGCCGCAGCATTAAAACAGGCACCGCGACAGCAGCAGGAACGGATAAGCTGTTTTTCGATGCGTTCGGCTACATACCCAGTGACTACACCAAAGAGCTGCGCCAGTTCTTCGATGTGTTGATTGCGACTACTGAAGGAGCAGTGTTGTACCACTGTTCAGGAGGGAAGGACCGTACCGGTGTGGCAACGGCATTGTTGCTTGAGGCGCTGGGCGTTACACGTGAAGACATCAAAGCCGATTTTTTATTGAGCAATGCTCTGAAGGATTCCGATAACAAATCCGTCGAAGTCGCCGCAAAGGTCAACGCAAAGTTCGGTACTGACATGACGCCAGAAGCAGTGTGGCCCTCGCTCGGAGTGCGCCCTGAGTACCTCGAAAATTTCTACACGACTGTGGATCAGCAGTATGGCTCGGTGAATCAGTACCTGCGCGAGGCATTGGGACTGACTGAGGCAGATCTGGAAACGCTTCGCAGTCGTTATCTGGAAGGTTAGACAGCTTTATTCAGTCTGTCGCGGTACTCGTTTGGCTTGACCGCTCACCTGCCAGCGGCAGGTCTGCAGAATCGGGATCGCGTGCACCGTGCGGCTATTGCTGCTTGAAAAACGCCGGTACATCATCGGCGGTGCGTGGCGACGTTGATTCCATGTGCCGGTGAATCAGCCATTCGTCGCCCTCGCGTTTAAAAATGGCGGTGTAGATTCGCTCTTCTTTAAAGGGTGGTACTTTGGCGCCTTCACGGGGTTCGCCGGTTAAGGTGCTGCGACCAATCATGTAAGCGATGTCGCCGTGGACTTCCACATCGAGAATTTCGAGCTTCGTATTGAACAGATACATTGCCATGCCCGGTGTAAATGCGGCGCCGATTTCTTCCCGTGAAGCTTTGATCGGCCGGCGCATGGAGATGACCCAGGCGTCTTCGGTGTAGGCCGATTTAAAGGCTTCCGGGTCGCCGGCGTTGTAGGCGGCAATCACGCCTTCGAGTTGCGCTTTCATCGCGTCGGCGTCGTCTGCTGCGCTGACCGGACCGCACAGTAGTGCGATAAGCCCTGCAAAAACTGCGACAACAGGTTGGCGAAATACGGACGGAAGTTGGGCGGCAGTCATCGTGTTGCTCCTTGAATGTATTGACCAATATATCGGTCTGTCAGATGCGGTGGTTTGCGGTGGTCGGGCACTGAGCAGCAAATGGATGTTCAATGACCATTTTCAGGTTCCCCGTTTTCAGCCCTCGTTGTACACCGCTGATTGGGTATAGAATAATTTGTAAATCCCGGGACGCAACAGAGGCATCAGGCAGCCCTAAACTGTTGTTGATGCTGATCGAATATAAAGCCGTCCCTGTGTTTCACCCAATAGCAGGACTCTATCGTGTATATCAATTTCTGGTACCCGGTCTGTACGGCTGAAGAACTCACTGACGAACCGTTGCAGGTTAAGTTGCTTGGCTTGCGCTTCGTGGCTTTTCGCGACTCCCAGGGGGAGGCCCGTGTCCTCAGCGACACATGTATTCACCGCGGCGGCTCGCTCGGCAAAGGCAAAGTGAAAGGCGACTGTATCGAATGCCCGTATCACGGCTGGCAGTTTAACGGCGCCGGTCAGTGCGAAAAGATCCCGTCAGAGCCGGATACCAAGCCGCCGGCCCGTGCCAAAGTTGACAGCTATCCGACTGAAGAGCGCTACGGCATTGTGTTCGCGTTTTTGGGTGATCTGCCCGAAGACGAACGCCCCGATATCTACAACATCGAGCAGTTTGGTGCTGAAGGCTGGCGTGCCAATAAGCTCGTGATTCTGAATGTGAATTGCTACTACGAGCGGTCGGTTGAGAACGGGCTGGATCCCATCCACAACGAGTTCGTGCATCCGGCGCAGGGTTTTCCGCCGATGCACAAAGACACGTTCCGTACCTGGGAGACTCCATGGGGTGCCGGTTTTGAAGCAGACTTTGGCGACCCGGATCTGGAAAGAACCGAGCTTGCCAAAGACCGCAACGTAACGGGCGAGCTCCGCGCCGGTTCCTGGCATCACGGCCCGAATGTGTTGGTGACGTCCATTTTTGTGAACGCCGCCAGTAACTTTGTGCAGGTGTTCTTTGAAGCACCTATCGACCAGAATCACACCCGAATCTATTTCGTGAATATGCGTAACTTTATTCTCGAACCCGAGATGGACGATAAGGTTATCGAGATCAATACACGCATTGCCCACGAAGACATCGCGATTCTGGAAGAGCTGTATCCGGTGCGCACGCCCGACAACCTGACCAAAGAGTTGATGACCTCGGGTGACGGCATCATCGTTAAGTACCGCAAAAGCCTGAGTGAGTGGCAGGGCAGGGGCTGGCAGATTGATCGGCGCGTGATGCAGCAGAATGACGGCGATATCGCCTACGCCATTCCGAGCCCGGCGCGGCGTGAGTCCGGCAACTGGGTGCTGGACCCGGTACCGTTGGTTAAAGCTGACTAAATTTTCTGAGCCGATTGGCTCGGCATGAGGGGAAAAGAACACATGGAAACTGTAGTTGTGCGCATTGCTGCCAAAGAAGGCATGGAAGATAAGGTTGAACAGTTTTATCTGAGTCAGCAGGCAGAGTATGAAGCCGCAGAAGGCTTTGTAAGCCGTACCATTTTGCGTGCCCGCACCGGCGAGATGATCAAAACGATCCTGTCGCGCTTAACGCCGGAGCAAATTGCCAAGCACCCGAAACCGCCGGAGCCTGAAGGCGAGCAAGGCACCGAGTTCTTGCTGATTGAACAATGGGACAGCATGGAAGCGCGTACCAACTTCACGATGAGCAGAAGTAAAGAACGCGATAAAGATTTGTTTCCTTACCTGTTGCCGCAGCACGCGTCTGAATACTACGACGAAGTTACCGGTTAGCTGAAAGCGCACTCCCTTAAAAGTCTGAGCAAGTATGTCTGAAGAAGTTCTGAAGTCGGCCAACACCGACGCGGCGGCGCGGGTCGGTCCTATCTGGATGAATCCCGGCGTGACCCGCAGGAATGCGTTCACGTATTTTTACGCGGCGTTTTTCACTATTGGTATGGTCGCGTTTTTGTCTGCGATGCAGAACTACCTGCTCACTGCAAACCTTGGCATACCTGAAGCAGAACAAGGCGGTGCAACGTCGTTGCTTGCATTGCCGTATGAGTTTGCCTTTCTGTTGATGGTGGGCCCGCTCGGCGCATTGTCCGATCGCATCGGCCGCCGTCCGATCTACGTGGTCGGTTTTTTGTGGGTGGGTGCGGTGATGTTTTTGCTGCCGCTCACCGAAACGCTGTTTCAATTGGGCGTGTTGCGCGGCTTTTACGGTATCGGTTCTGCCTGCATTACATCGATGATGGCAACGGTGCTTGCCGACTATCCGCAGGAGCGCTCGCGCGGCAAGATGTTGGCGGCTTCAGGGATTTGTAACGGCCTCGGTGCCATCGTCATGGCAGTACTGCTCGGGCAGTTGCCTCGGGTGTTCAGCGGCATGGGGTACGACGCACTGTTGTCCGGACGTCTCACCTACTGGCTTGGTGCCGTGCTCGCCGTCATCACCGCCATTGTTCTGAGTCGCGGTTTGAAAGGCGGCAAACCCGGTAAAACCCGCGAGCGCGTGCCGCTGCAGCACGTGGTGCTTGAGGGTGCCAAAGTCGCCAAGGGCAATCCGCGGATTCTGATTGCCTGTTGTGAAGCCTTTATTGCGCGTGGCGATCTGGTTGTCGTTTCGACGTTTCTTACCCTGTGGGCCAAACAGTCCGGATTGTTGGCCGAGATGTCGCTGCCTGAAGCATTGGCCGCAGCGACGATGCTTGCCGGCACTGTCAGTCTGGCGCAGTTGCTGTTTTCGCCCGTGGTCGGTTTCTTTCTCGATAAAATTGACCGTTTGGTCGGCATGGCAGCCGCCATTGGTTTTGCCGGCGTTGCGTATCTTTGGGTCGGCTTTTCGTCAGACCCGTTGGCCGCATGGTTTATCCCGGCGGCGATTGCTTTGGGCATGGGTGAGGCGGCGGCGATTCTGTCCGGCGCTGCGGTGATTGGTCAGGAAGCCAACGAAAACGTGCGCGGTGCTGTAGTGGGGCTCTTTAACCTGTGCGGTTCGATCGGTACGCTCACCATCGTGTTCATTGGCGGTTTTGTCTATGACGCGTGGATGCCGGGCGGGCCGTTTGTGATGGTTGGCATCATCAACTTGCTGGTGATGACGGGCGCCATACTCGTGCGCCGTTCCACCGGTTATCGCCCGCCGGAGTTCGTAGCGTCAAACGCAAAGTCAATCGGCGACGACTAAACCCGGACGACCAGGCCGGCAACGACAAACTCCTTTAGCTGTTTTGCGGTGCCCAGATACTGCACCAGCCTGACGGGCTGACCGTTCTGCCCGGGAAGGTTCCGCAGATATAGCGGTTCGCATCCACCTGTTCTCTGAGATGCACACAGTTCAGACATTTTTGATTCACCGCATGCGTGGTTGCCAGCGGATTGTCGCTTTCAACATCCTTGGTGTTTTCGTAATAGGCAACGGCGCGCGCGACCGGATCTTGGGTGCGCACCAGCGGTAAGCTGTCTGACTCGCGTGACTGTGTCGCGCAGCCGGAGATGACTACCGGTGCTGCCAGTGCAGCACCCAATATGGTGCGGCGTGAAAGCGTTGGCTTACTGCTCATTGTTGGCTGTCCTCGTTTTTTCTTGCGCGTCTGCGTCGAGCAGCAGGACGACCTGTTCCGCCAGCAACTGCCCGATACGCGGGTCGTCGTTCGCCGGTCGCCACATTTCCCACGTGCCGCGATACTGGCCCTGCACCGGGCCGTCGCTGCTCGGCGGGCCTTTGCTTTGGTCATAGCCGAGCAGTCCGTAGGCTGAAATATCAAACGCGAGTGACGGGTCTGTGTCCTGGCGCTTGCGGTTGATCGGCGTCTGGCGCAGCGGCGGATAAGGTTGGGCACCACCACAGCCGCCCATTTCAAAACAGCAAGGTTCGGTTTCACCTTCCGGACCATCAATCACCTGACAGAACGGTTTGACCCAAACACCCCAGTAGTCGGCGAATGGATGGCCGATTTCCGGATACGTCTCGAAGTCCAGTGTGTCGGCTTGCAGCCAGGTTTCCGAACCAATCTCTTTGGCGATTTGGTTCGGCACTTCGACCAGGTTCAGAACGCTGTCCGTCACAATCTGCGGGAACGCTACGACGATGTGCTTGATGTCCGGATCTTGCCGGTACATATCCAGCACTTCCCAGTAGCGATACTGATGATCACCGCCCGGGAGTTGACGGTCGCTTAAGTACAACCACGCATTACCCAGGCTTTCGCCGCGCATCTCGCGGCTGCGCTCGTCTTTGTTGCCGCGCTTGCGCATGACTTTGGCATCAGGGTTCTCAACCCGCATGCCGAACCAGCTGCCCAGCACGCGTTCCGGTTTCAGTGTTGGGTAACGACGCAGCAGTTCGGCTTTAACCAGCCGGTCCATCTGGACTGTATCGTTCACTTTCGGGTCGTAAGCCTGGTTGCCGTCACGAATGGAGTGGTTCACGAAAATCACCGCGGTGTTTTCAATCGGCACTTCCGGGTTCATGCCGGCGATGATGCCGTCGACCATGCCGTTGATCAGAAGCGGATCCTGAATCAGCGGGTTGGGGCGGCCTTCCAGCGGCACCTGAGGATTCTCAGTCGGTGCGCCCAAAGAACGGGTCCAGTTTTCCGGCTTCGTCGGATAGCTTTCGAGCATCAGGTCGGTGGGGTCGTTAACCCAGCGCACCTGCACGTTGGTGCCGTTGCGTTTGTTCCAGTCTTCCACCATCAGGCGTGTTCTTGCGACGACATCGTAGGTTTTCCAGAAGCGCACACCGGAGGTGGTCAGGTCGACCATGATGATTTCTTCAGCGCCGCGTTTCAGCAGCCGTTCGCCGGGGCCGTCGATGTTGTAGCGCTGGGAATGGCAGTGCGCCCAGGTGCTGCCGTCTTTTTCTTTGCCGCAGTAGGTGAGGGGCTCGCCGCGTTTCACTTTAGGCTCGTACATGTAGCGCGGCCAGGCAAGGCGATGAATATAAGTCTGCGAACCCAGCCAGTTCGCCATGTCGGTAACAAAACGAACACCGCGCTTCCTGCCCAGCTTCTCGAGCTGGCGGGTCATTTCCTCAAACTGGCGGTCGGTGATGTCCGGAGCGGGGTCCACGCCACCGACACGGCCTACCTGAAAGTCGTATTTGCGTTTCTGAGTGGCGGCGTTGGCATAGTCCTGACTGTCGTCAGACTTCACCACTGTCGGCCAGGCTTTCGGATTCCACATGACGGCGCGATAGACGACGTTGTTGGGGTCGTACTGAAAGAACTGCAGTGAGTTATCAAAGGTGTTGCCGTAGTCGTTAACTTCCGAGCCACCGTGAACCACGAATAAAACGCCGACCGTCCGTTCCGCCAGAGCCGTGGTTGCGCCAGAGAGCAAAACAAATGCGGTACAGAAAGCTGCTGCAAACTTCATTCTCATCGTTACTTACCTGCCTATATTCATCACAACGATTAATCGCGACTCAGGCCGCTGTATCGTGTGGTTAAGCTGTCGATCAACGAAATGAGTTTGCAGCATTATCAGCGCCTAATCCATAGATTATCGGGTCGGTACAGGGCGTAAACGCAGGTGCCGGTTCATCAGGTGAATATCCTGCAGCCGAAGGGGGGTCAGGGCGTGTTTAGGCCGTGGCGATTTACTGACTGGAGTAGCGTTCCCGGACCTGACGCAGGTAGCTCTGCGAGATGGGTATCGTCTCGTTGTTTGTGGTTTCGATCACGTATTTCGAGCCGCGGTTTTTGATTTGCTGTGCCGCTAAGCTGCCGCCCTGCCGCCTGTCGAACGGATTTTCGTGATAGCAGGATAGACGTTAAAACAGTATCCCGACGCCTGTAACGGATGTATGCTCCACGCTTTCCGGAGCATCAAGTATGGCCCACGACCCGTCGAACAACGAGCAGCATTCGCGCAGAACATTGGGCTGGCGCGAATGGGTAGCTTTGCCCGGGCTGGGCATCACGAAGCTCAAAGCAAAGGTCGATACGGGCGCGCGCACGTCCGCTTTGCATGCATTCAGTGTTGAGACCTTTCAGAAGGATGACGGTGCCGAGTGGGTGCGCTTTGGCATTCATCCGGAGCAGGACAACATTGACATCGAGCAGTTCTGCGAGGCTCCTGTGCTTGAACGGCGGCTGGTGCGTGATTCCGGTGGTCATCAAACAGAACGCATTGTGATTGTTGTTGATGTCGTTATAGGCAACCAAACGATCAACGCCGAAGTCACGCTGACCTCGCGCGATGACATGTTGTTTCGCATGTTGTTAGGTAGGACCGCGATGGTCGGTAACTTTGTGGTAGATCCGCAGCGCTCGTACGTTGCGGATACATGGAAAGAGTAGTTCATGGATACGGTGATTCATGAATAGCGCCAGAATCAAAAACAAAGCGATCACCATCGGCGATGTTACGGTGGCCCCCGGCGAACGTCAGATTATTGACTTGCCGGTAGCGGATCTTTACACGCATGCATCGCTGCACATGCCGGTGCAGGTCATCAACGGGCGCTCGGCCGGGCCCACGCTGTTTGTGTCAGCGGCCATTCATGGCGACGAGCTCAACGGCGTTGAAGTCATTCGCCGATTGCTGGTGCAGAAAGTCATGCGGCAGCTCAAAGGCTGTTTGATTGCGGTGCCGGTGGTGAACGTGCACGGTTTTTTGGATCAATCCCGTTACTTGCCTGATCGCCGTGATTTAAACCGCTCGTTTCCGGGTAGCCCGAAGGGCTCGGTTGCGGCGCGTCTTGCGCACACCTTTGCTCAGGAAATTTTGAACAAAGCGGACTTCGGTATCGACCTGCATACCGGCGCAATTCATCGCTCCAATCTGCCGCAAATCCGGGCGAATCTTGACGATGCCGAAACGCTGCGCATGGCGCGGGCGTTTAATGTGCCGGTCATGATCAATGCGCCGCTGCGGGATGGCTCGTTGCGGGGCTATGCGGCAGAGCGGGGTGTGCCGACGCTGCTGTACGAGGCGGGCGAAGCGCTGCGCTTTGATGAAGTCGGCATTAAGGCCGGCCTCAGAGGTATTACCAGCGTCATGCGTGAGTTGGGCATGCTGCCGAAAAAGCGCTCCCGCGCACCAAAGATAGAGCCGATTATGGCGGAGTCCAGCAGCTGGGTGCGCGCGCCGTTGAGCGGTGTTGTGCGAATCAAAACCAAGCTGGGTCAGCGGGTAAAAAAGAACGCTACATTGGCTGTCATCAGTGACCCGTTTGGCGAAGACGAGCAAACGGTGACGGCACCCAACTCGGGTATTGTCATTGGACAAAGTAACCTGCCGCTCGCGCATGAGGGTGATGCGCTGTTTCACATTGCCCGTTTCGAACAGGTGTCGCTGGCGGAAGACGTGGTTGAAGAGTTCCAGACAGAAATTACGCCGGCCAGTCCGGCGCAAGAGGGTTAAGCCATGAAAATTGCTGTTCTATCTACCGGGAAAACGCTGTATTCCACGCGTCGGTTGGTTGAAGCCGCCGAGCAGGCGGGGCATGAAGTGCGGGTGGTCAATCACAAACGCTGCTATATGAACATTGCGCCTGCCAATCCGAGTATTCATTACAACGGTGAAGAACTCACCGGTTTTGATGCCATCATTCCGCGCATTGGTGCGTCGGTGACGTTTTACGGCACTGCGGTGGTGCGGCAGTTCGAAATGATGGGTGTGTATTCAGTCAACGAATCGGTGGCGATTTCCCGCTCACGCGACAAACTGCGCGCATTGCAGTTGCTGTCCCGCAAGGGCATCGGATTGCCGCAGACGGGTTTTGCCAACTCGCCGGGTGATACACGCGATCTGCTGAATTTGGTCGGCGGAGCTCCGGTGGTCATTAAGTTGCTGGAGGGCACTCAGGGGGTTGGTGTGGTGCTCGCCGAAACCCGTAAGGCAGCTGAAAGTGTAATCGAAGCGTTTCGTGGGTTGGATGCCAACTTCCTGGTGCAGGACTTTGTGAAAGAAGCCAACGGTGCTGACATTCGCTGTTTTGTTATCGGCAATAAAGTGGTGGCCGCCATGAAACGTCAGGCGCAGGACGGTGAGTTCCGGTCGAATTTGCATCGTGGCGGCAGTGCGGAACTCGTTAAGCTGTCGCCTGCCGAGCGCTCAACAGCGGTGCGGGCGGCGAAGGTGATGGGCTTGAATGTTGCCGGCGTTGATCTGTTGCGCGCGAGCAGTGGTCCGGTGGTGATGGAAGTGAACTCGTCACCGGGCCTTGAAGGTATCGAAAAAGCGACCGGCAAAGACGTCGCCGGGATGATCATTGCTTTCATCGAGAAGCATGCGCGCCCGGGTCGCACCCGGACGCGCGGTAAAGGGTAACCTGCTAACGGTTATACCGCTTCGTAAGGTGGATACGCCGGTTCCCACATCGCGTTGATAACTGTCTGTTCCACGTTATCGATCTCCACGGTGGCGCAGTTCTCATTCTGTGCCTGGCGAATGACGGCCGCAGCCACGTCCGCCGTTACGGTTCTCAGTCTGTCGATAGACGGGAACAGCAGGCCGCGTTGCAGTTCTTCTTCCGAGACGCTGTCGGCCAATGCTTTTGCAGAGGCTGTGATCATCTCGTCTGAGATATGACTTGCTGCGCACAGCAGGGCGCCGAGTCCGATGCCCGGGAAAATAAACACGTTGTTGCCCTGACCG
>CAYLLI010000050.1:0-13809 GCA_964384295.1 uncultured Chromatiaceae bacterium | reverse complement strand
CCTCGCCGGTGCGCTGCGAACAGAAATGCGGGTGGATGAAGACCGCATTCAACCGTTGGTAGTCGGTACCCCCGGCACGCACAGAAAAAGCTGGGGCGATCCCAGCTAGAACGCGGGCTGAAAATAAATTTCATCCATTTAGACGATGGTTCAACCAGCCTGCCGTTGCTATTGTTTTCGTTAACAGGCTTGGGGCGAAAACCACAGCAAGCCGGCACCGAACAGGCGACAGAACAATCAGGGATGTTCTCTGCATGCAGATCGGGCTCAAAACAGCTTTCTGATTTCAGAAAGCTGTTTTTTTATGCCTGCACGGTTGCTTAAACGGGCGCGTACCGGTCGGCTTCCGGCTGGCCTTTGCCGACGATAACCGCTACGGTCCAGACCAGAATCGTCAAAGCCAGGAAAGGAAAACTCAAAATCGCACGTTTGCGCGATACCCGCCAGGCACAGCGCAACGGACCATTGAGTCTGGCCCGAAACAATCCCGGCAGGTACAGCCAACGCAGCACCGGTGTCTCCAGATAGCGATAGCGATCCGGACCGGGCTTTAGCCAGGCTTGCCTGCTCGGCAGACCCCAATACCAGCTGTGCTTAATAGTCCGGGTCAGCGAACTGCGGGCACTGTGAGTGACAGGAATCGTCCGGACAAAGTAGCCGGGCAACGGCTCTCCACCCTCTTCCAGACGACACTCGGCAATCCGGATCTGCAAATCCCAATCTTCCAGAACGCGAATGTCGCTGCGATAACCACCGACTTTCTCAAACCACTTCCGCTGAATAACGCTGGCCGTCGGCTGGAAATCGGATTCGCCGTCAGGGCGTGACGCACTCCAGGCCGACCAGCATGCCATGTGGTCGGCAAATGCCACCGGGTTCGACATTTGTTTCGGCGGCAATACAATCGGCCCGCCAAAAAACGCAAAGTCACCGAACGATTCAGCCAGCGCAATGACCCGCGCAAAAAAATCATCGCCAATCACGTTAGCATCGGAATCAATAAACAGAATAAGTTCGCCGCTGCCTGCCGCCGCACCCGTATTGCGGGCGATTGAGGGCCCGAGTCGCTCCTCGCGTAACCCGATGACATCAGTATGTGAACGAATGATGTCCGGCGTGTGATCGGTCGACGCGTTGTCGACGCAGATCACTTCGGCTGTCCAGCCTTCAGGTAAAACCTGACTCGTCAACGAACCGAGCAACTCGTCGAGCGTGTCCGGCTGGTTGCGCACCGGTATGACGGCATTGATACAGCGTTGACCCATAAACATCCCTGTCAGCCGCGTCCGGTTGCAAATGCCCGGCAGGACTGTCACTCCACCCCTCGAACCTCAGCGCATTATCTGCTGTCGCACGAACACAGCGCAATAGCGCCGCCGACAGCTTTTCACTGCTGTGGCGTTATTAACCATAAGCGTGACACGCGCACTTAACGCCCGAATCCGCTGTGCTAGACTCCGGTTTTTCTTAATTCCGGACATCAATCACCGTGGCAACCGTCTTTACTGATCTTCGCAAAGTTCTGCGTCACCCCTCGCTGCTCGGGCCCTATCTGCGCAGCCTGCGCAGCAAAGCCAAAGCAAAGAAACTGCTTGAGCAGCACAAAGCAGATCCTGCAAAGATCGTTGAACAGGGTTACGATCAGATGGCAGCGGACTATGGCCAGTGGACACTGAATCATGCCCGCCCGGACCGGGGAAAGTACACCCAACTCATCATTGATCAGCTAAAGCCCGGTGCAGACCTGCTGGAACTGGGCTGCGGCCCCGGCGAACCGACCACGCGAACGCTTTCTGAGCACTTTAACGTGACTGCCAACGACATCTCAGAGAGCTGCCTGAAACTCGCACGCCAGCATGCACCGACCGCCACACTGATTCAAAGCGATATGACATGGCTGGAGTTCGAACCGGACTCATTCGACGCCGTCGTCGCGTTCTACTCATTTCATCACGTGCCGCGGGAACGCTACCAGCCACTGCTGAATGACATCGCCCGCTGGCTGCGCCCGGGCGGAAAGTTTGTGTCCGCGATGTTCCCGTATGACGTGGACGATCTGGTTACCACGGAAGGCTGGCACGGCTCCAACATGTACTGGAGCAGCTACGGTGAAGAAAAAACACTGGAGTTAATCAGTAACGCCGGTCTTAACGTGCTGAGCACCAGCCTCGAATCTGCCGTTGAAGCCGACAAAGAAACGACGTTCCTGTGGGTCGTCGCAGAACGACCGGCAAGCTAAGCGACGATCAGTCTTCGACGACCGTTTGCACCACGGCATCATCGGCATCAACAGCCAGCACCGTAACGCTATTTGACCCCGTCACGTCGATGCGATGACGCTTGGCTCCGGCCGCAAACGCAAGACCGACCTCGGCGTCACTCAAAATGCGGTTCCAGACGCGCACCTCATCGATGGAGCCATCCAGCTGCGTCGTCCCACCCGACAACAAACCGCCAAAGAAGCTGCTGCTGCGCCCTGCGCCGAAGCCGTCCAACGGATCGAGTGTCTCATCGTCACGCTGGGCAGACACGGGCACCGGCTGGCCGTCAACATAAACAACGGCACTCGCCGTCGTGCCCTGATACGTCAGCACAATGTGGTGCCAGGTGTTCGGTCGCAGTAACGATGACACTTCAAAGAGGGCCTTTTTGCCATTGAAGTAGAAGTGATTATTTACCTGATGCTGATACAGGCCGGTGAATATTCCCTGTCGCACACCGCGTTCCAAAGCAAACTGATTGAAGCGCACCCACGCTTCAATCGTCACCGGCGAGCCCGCCTCAGTTTCGATATCCGACACATAGGCAAAGTCGCCGCTGCCATCAAGTTCGACGCCGCCGCCGATATATCCCTTTGACCAGCGCGCATCACCCTCAAGCTCGGCATCGCCGGCAACACCGCGAAGGTTGGCACTGGTCTCACCCTCGCCCTCAGAAAAGCGCCACCAACCGAGCAACGTATTGTCGATATCCAGTGCAGCGTGCGACTGCGAGGCAGCATTCGCGCGGACGGTTAACAGCCTGCTCTGATCCGAACGCTCGCCCGCCATAGCCAGACTCAGACCACCGGCGTCACGCACCTTCACGGTTTCCGACTCCACCGGCGCGTCCGCCGTGCCGCTAACAACCTGGACGTACAACGGCGCATTACTCTTCACTCCGGCAAGCTCAACGCGATGTTTGCGCACCAGCGCCGACTGCCGCACCTGACCGTCGCGGACCTCAGGGGTACTGCCGTAGCGCACAGTGACAGCGCTGCGGTCTGCCGTCTCAAACTCGACCCGGCCGGCATTGCCGATACCCGACGTATAGCGCAACCCCGAGGGCTGCAACGATGCTTCGGCAGCCGGTCCCGAACCAGCCTGCAGAGCCAGAATGTAACCGGCGAACGTCGCGCGAATCGCATCCAGGTCCATGCGCGCAAGCGGCGTTTCTTTGAGCTCCGTTAACCACCCGCGAATTTCTGTATTCAGCGCTTCATTGCTGCTCTCGTTCAACGCAGCCAGCAATGTGGACAGGTAACGAATGTCGGTCACGCCTTCACGCAGCCCTTCCCACTGCAGCGTGTCGATCACGCCATCCACCGTCGGATAGACAAAATTGTGATCGCGATAAATCGCATGGTCGAAATCGTTCCAGCCATTGCCGAACGAATCCTGATACGCGTAAGGCATCGCGCCGTCGTAGTTCATTTGCCATAGGAACAAGCCAAGATTCTGACGAAAGGTCAGCGGCCGCTCCATCCCGCCGGTCGGGTTCTGATACGAGAAAATTCGCTTATCAATGCCGTGCCAGCGCGCTGCTTCCTCACGCGTTACCGGATTAATGGCAACGAACGTGTCGTGTAGCGGCCCTAACAACTCAAAGTTACCTTTCCCGGTGGCCGCGGTACTGTGATAGCCCGCCGCAAAAATCTTCGCTCCACCCTCGCGCGCCGCGGTCCAGACTGCTTCTTGCTCGAGCAAGCGTTCTGCCTTGGCTTCATCACGGCCCCAAACGTACAACTGCTCAACCCCGTATCGCTTCACCAGCTTCTGCGCATCGCGCAGGTCACTGAGAAAACTGAACGGCACCGGAGTGGTCGACCCGGGAACCGCCGGCAAGCCGATCAAAAACAGTTCGCGTTGATCGACTCCTGCAGCTTCCCGTATCTCCATCGCACCACGAAACTCCGGAGTACCAAACTTCTGGTACAGATTTGGCCGGGTAATCCCGTGCGCTAAGATGTTGTCGAGTTCAGCCCGATACTGCTCCCGGCTGCGCAACTCAGACGAAACCGAACCTTGCTTCTTGCGGTCATCAAGCTTTGCCTTGTGAAAAATACTGTACGTCAGCATCGACGGCGCCAACCGGAATGGCAACACCTCAAGCTCAATCGCCAGTTCAAGTACCGGCTCGGCCGACAAGTCGTCTGCACGAACCGCAACCACGCCCCGGTAAACACCGGGCTTGGCGTCGTCCGGCACCGCAAACGTGACCCAATACTGACGATTATGATCAGCAGCAATGTCGACCGCCTGCAGCTCTGCCGAATCACGCACAGGCATTTGGTCGACCGGAATAATGCCGCGTTGACGCGACTGCCCGCGCTTGCTGATGTCTACGTACTTACCGGTATCCAGCAGCAACGAGTTCCGACCGTCGGCGACGTCCACCAGCGCGTCGTTTTTTAGCAGTAGCTCCGGAACCAGGCGCGGCGTTAAATTTTCAGTGCGTGCCCCCCGCGCCGCCTGATACCAGTGCTTCACGATACGAATATCGAACTGCTCTGCCGGAATGACGTTACCGGCATCACCCTGCAGAGCTTCCGCCTGCGGCACGACCTGCTTCAGCGGCTGGTCTGCAACGACCAGAAAACTGGCCGAACGGTATTCACCGGGCGTGACGGCAAGGCGCAGCGTGGTTGCAGAGCCATACTCGGCAGCTGCCGGCAGCACCGCCGGTATGGGTCGGTCCGACACGGGTTCCGGAAGCCACAGCGCCGTTGGGTCAGCCACTGCAATAGCGCTGCTAAACGAAAGCAACAGAAGCGAAAGGCGGATCATTCGAAGATTCCTGAAGGCATAACGCGTCATTAGGTACTCCGACGCTCCGGATTAAGTCGTGCGGTCAGACGGCAGCTCATACGCATTGTCGTAATTCAGATCACCCGAATGGCGCACGCCGTCAGGCAGGACATCATCCGGTTGCAACGGCTGCCCCTGCACTCCGGCGCGGGCTTGCGGACGCGGGGTTTGCGGCGTTGCCGGATAGGCACGAAACCAAAGTTGCACGACCCACTTCTCAACGCCATCTCCCACCGGAGGCAAAGCGGCGTGATGACTTTCGGGATGGCGCGTACCATCCGGGTCGGTATTTACCCAGCAAATGGCACGACCCAGCTTGGGGCGGGCCAACAGGTTTAACTGCGTAAACCAGGTGCCACCGCCCTGCTCGTCGGTCAGCTCGCTCAGGTAAATTAAGCAGGTGTACATGCGATCGGCAAAATAACTGTCGTCATAATCCAGGTGCGCCTTGTAGTACTCACCTTCGCCATAACGGGTAATGGAAACCTTATCGCAGTAGGTCACGGGCAAGCCGAACAGTGATGCTGCGCGAAACACGACGTTCTGAAACACCTCATCGCTGTTGCTCAGGTGCATAAACGCATCCTGCGATGTTCTGCCCGCCGACTGCACCAGCTTTTTCTCGGCTTCGACCACAGTACTGGGGCTAATCCGCTGGCCCGCCGTATCGATAAAATGCTGCGCCTCCTCGGGCGTGCAAAAATTATCGATCGCCGTAATCCCGGTGTTCGCGATACGGGTTACCTGCATGCCGTCGGGAAAGTTTGCTAACGGCTGACGCGGCGTCCGGTAGACCCCGAGCCTCGACAAATAGAAGTAGCGTTGGCGATACAGTTGTCGCAACTTACCCAACATGAAACGGCATCCTCATCATCGCAACCATAGCTTGCTTACGGCGAGTCCGGAGGGCCCATATATTGCGCCCCCGCCGGCAGGTCTTCCGAACCGTCCAAAGCAACACCCTTCTGGGTCTGCGGAATCAGTTCAGCAATCGTATCAGGCTCGTACACTTTCTCTGTGTATAACACCATGCGCCCGACCCAGAACTGATCAGAACCTCCCGCCGCATACTTTACCTCCGGCAGCGGCACGGGCGACCCGTCCGGCGCGCGCAAGGGCCACAGGACCGCGCGGCCAACAGCGGCCTCGACAGCGACATTCAAACCCGGAAAGTGGAGCTCGCCTTCATCGCTCAGAAACACATGAATGGCGCACAAAGGCGGCACTCCCTGACGGGGCGACGTTTCTGCTAACGGGCATTCAGTGAGATTGTCGGGCACCAGCCCGACCTCGATCGGACCGGTCTGGTTGATGTGCGTCCCTGCCAGCATTGCTGCACGGTACAGCAGTGGCATCAGCACCGGATCCTGATGAGTCGGATTAAACACGACGGACGACAGCGTATCTTCACCACCAATCTCAACCGCTCGTGATGTCAGGTAAGACGCACCCGGCACACTGCAGAAATGTTCGACAACCCGGACACCGCTGTCTGCGATAGTGCTAACGGAAAAACCGTCGGGCAAAAATGACAGCGGACGCCGTGGCACCTCCGGCGGCAGCACTTTCGAAAAATAGTAATTGCGCTGAAAGTACAAAACCCGCAGCTTATGTTTCCACTCGCGCAGACGCTTTAACAGTCGTTGCATCATGCGCCTGCCTCAGTGCTCAACCGGCGCACGCCATCCGGCAAATCAGCCGTTTCAGAAACAGGCCCGCTGGCGTCAAAGACGGGAGGTACGGGAAGGTCGGTTGCCGGCGAAATCAACTCATAGCGACGGAACCACAGCTGTATCGCCCATTTCTCAGCGCCTTCAGCCACGGGCAGTGCTTCATGAGTGGTTTCCGGGTGCGGCGTACCGTCAGGATTACGGTTCGTCCAGCTGATCGCCCTGCCGAGCTTCGGTGTCGCCGCTAACCGCAGCTTCTCAAACGTCGTGCCACCGCCCTGTTCAGGCTCCAGATCATTCAAATAAATCAAAATGGTGTACAGGCGGTCTCCCTGGAATCCGGGAAAAAAATCTTCGTGCTTTTTATAGTACTCGCCGCCTGAGTAGCGGGTTACAAACACGGTTTCGACGTGTGTGTAAGGCACTCCTAGCAGCATTGCACCGCGATACAGAAGCGGCAGCAGAGCCTTATCTTTGCGCAGCTCTCCATAGACCGATGCCGTGCTTGAGGTGCGGTACGCGTCGCTGACGGACTTGTTGCCAATCACAATCCGGCTGGGTGCGAGCAGCGGCTTGGCGGCCTCAATCAAATAACCGGCCTCTTCCGGGGTGCAGAAGTTGTCGATCACTGACACGCCGGTTTCTGCGATCTGCCGGACAGTAAAGCCCTGCGGCAGAAAGTCGACAGGCTGATGCGAGGTCTTCAATCCCGGCTGAAGGAACCGCTTTAAATCACTAAGAATATTAACTTTTCTATCTCCATGCAGCGAGCATCCGATGCTGCTGCAGCGCGCAATCAGGCTTCAGCCATAACCCCGTCTGTTATACCAGATTGTCAGCCGTATAGGGCTTGTATTCCCTCACATTTCGGCGATTTCCAACCAGGCCGGCGCCGACCTGACGGGACGACGCGCATTTTTTCTTTGCACCCCTCGCAAAACCGCCCAATACCATTAGAATCGATGGAGTGGCGCGTCGAGCAGCGCCATCGAATCTATGCGCTGGTTCCTTAAATTTTCCGGACAACGCGACTAGACTCGTTGCTTCATGAGTGAGGAACGCTCAAACCGTCTTGAGACAAATCAAGTGCTTGCAGACTAAACCGGGCAATCAACGCGATACCGGTGACTGTCAGGTATGGCACTGACTCCGGGCTGATCGCAATGTTCCGCACTCAAACCGTGTGGCGGGGAGCCACATGAAACGGCCTTTGGCCACGATACCGGAGACATCGCCTTCGATGCAGACCGAAATAGCGTTTTCCAATGCGAACGTTTGGCACAGCGGGCCCGCAACCCGCAGCGGCCTGACACGCCTGCGCGGGAAACCTGAACTGAAGGCACAGACGGGCCGGGAAATCAGGTGACTGAGCTAAGGTCGGATCCACCGGCAGGGACAGCCGGAACTGCTTCGGCAACCGTGGCAATTCGGCCTGCGGAACTTGCGCCTGCGCGCTGTGTGCATCATTGGTTTGAATGGCATGCGGCAAACCGGCCCGATGCCATTGCCGTCGCAGATACCCAGTCGGAACTGAGCTATGCGCAGCTGAACTCAGCGGCGAATGCACTCGCTGCGCGATTGCTCGCTGCAGGCGTGCAGCCGGATGAACCGGTGGGCCTGCATCTGGGCAGAACCACAGACCTGCTGGTTGGCTTGCTGGGCATTCTCAAATCGGGCGGAGCTTACGTGCCGCTGGACCCCGACTATCCTGCAGCGCGCCTGCAACATATCCTCAAAGAGTCACAGCTGCAGCGTATTGTGACCAGCAAAGTACTGCCCGACGGGCTTGCACCCGGATCTGCTGAGCTGCTGTTTGTTGAAGACAGCGCCGATTCCGGAGCACAGAACCCGGATGTCGGGATTCAGCCCGATCACCTCTGCTACATCATCTTCACATCCGGCTCCACGGGCACCCCGAAAGGCGTCATGGTGACGCATGAAAACGTAGTGCGTCTGTTTGAAAGCATCGGCGAACAACTGGACTTTCGCAGCGACGATGTCTGGACCTTGTTTCACTCCTGCGCGTTTGGCTTTTCAGCCTGGGAGATTTTTGGCGCACTGCTGCACGGCGCGAAGCTCGTGGTCGTGCCTGAACAGACCCGCAAGGATCCGCAGGCGCTCTATGAACTGCTGAAAGAAACGCATACGACGGTGCTCAGTCAGACGCCGTCTGCATTCCGCCAGTTACTCCTCGACCCGGTATTTGATAACGCGGACACCGGGCTGAACCTGCGGCGCATCGTGTTTAGCGGCGAGGCCGTGCACGGCGACGACATCACGCGCTGGTATCAACAGCACGGCGATGCCGGTCCGGAGCTGGTCAATACCTACGCAATCACAGAAACCGGCGGTCAGGTTGCCGTCAAACACTATTCACCCGCCGCCACCGACCGGGAGTCCGGTTCTGTCGGCATACCGCTTGCCGATACGCCGGTACTGATCGTCGACGAAGATTTGAATCTGCTGCCGGCGGGTGCGACTGGCGAGCTGTGCGTGGGTGGCCCCGGAGTGGCGCGCGGCTATCTGAATCAACCGGAACTGACGGCCGCACAGTTTATCGACCTGCCGGGTGCCGGACGGGTCTATCGCACCGGCGATCAGGCGGCGCTCCTCGAAAGCGGTGAACTGCAATTCCGCGGCCGCAAAGACCATCAGGTCAAACTGCGGGGCTATCGTATTGAACTTGGCGACATCGAGACTGCCCTGCGCGAGCTTGACGGCGTTGCCGAAAGCGTGGTGCTGCTGCGGAACGACGCTGGCCACGAACCCCGGCTGGTTGCGTATCTGACAGGCGACGTTCCTGCGCTGCCGGAGTTGCGCAACCACATCGCCGCCAGTTTGCCCGACTACATGATGCCGGCAGCCTTCGTCCGGCTGGAGCAACTGCCGCTGAACCCGAACGGGAAACTCGATCGCCACGCGCTGCCGGTTCCGGGCGCGGACCGCCCCGACCTCGGCATTCCGTATACCCCGCCAGAGAACGAACTCGAGCAGGCACTGGCAACGATATGGTCGAACGCACTGGGCATTAACCCGGTCGGCGTGCACGACAACTTTTTCGAACTCGGCGGTGATTCGATTCTGGCGCTGCGCTTAACCAGTCAGCTGCGCGAGCGTTTGAACGACTACATTTACATCAGCGCACTCATTGAAGCGCCAACGATTCGTGAGCTGCTCGTCTATCTCGAAGAACACCACAGCACTGCAGTGGATGCGTGGCGCTCCGGTGCACGACAAAGCGAGGGCTTCAGTGAGACGTTGCCGGTTGCGGCAAGTGACGCTGCCCATCTGAACGACGTGTTCCCACTGACGGACATTCAGCAGGCCTATCTGGTGGGTCGCGGCAGCGACTTCGCGCTGGGCGGCGTTGCCACCCACTTATATATAGAGGTGGATGCCAAGAGGCTGGATCTCGAACGCCTTGAAGCGGCCTGGCAAACAGTGATCGATCGCCATCCGATGTTGCGGGCCATCGTACTGCCGGACGGCACGCAGCAGATTCTCGCCAACGTGCCGGATTACCGGATTGCCGTAAAAGATCTGACCGGTGTTACCGGAGCAGCCGTTGAAGCAGGCCTGCAGGAAACGCGCGACCGCTTGTCCCACCAAGTGCTGCCCAGCGATGTCTGGCCACTGTTTGAGTTGGCCGCCACCAAAATCGATGCCGATACGACCCGGTTACACATCAGTCTCGACTGCCTGATTACTGATGCGCGCAGTTTTCAAATCATGTCGGCGGAACTGCTGACGTTCTATCACGACGACACTGCCGACCTGCCGCTGCCGGCCATCAGTTTTCGCGACTACGTTATCGCCGAACAGCAACTGAACGACTCCGCATTTTATCAGCGGGCCATGGACTACTGGCAGGGTCATATTGAGAACCTGCCGCGAATGCCGCAGCTGCCGCTCGCCGTGGCACCCGAAACACTGCAGGATCATCGCTTCGTTCAGCGCGGCTTTCAGCTTCCCAAAGCCGACTGGGAGCGGTTCCAAAGCCGTGCGGCGGCTGCCGGTATCACGCCTACCGCAGCGCTGCTGCAGTGCTTTGGCGAAACGCTGGCAGCATGGTCGCGTCAGCCCCGGCTCACTCTCAACCTGACTCTGTTCAACCGCATGCCGCTGCATGCCGATGTTGACGATATCGTCGGCGACTTCACGTCGCTGATTCTGTTGGGCATCGACAACCTCGAAGCGGACGGCTTCGAAGCCCGCGCGCAGCGACTGCAAAAAGAGCTGTGGCAGGGCGTCGACAACCGCTTCGTCAGCGGCGTAAGAGTGCTGCGTGAAATGGCACAGTCGGGCGACGGTGCTCAGGTCATGATGCCGATCGTGTTTACCAGCACACTCGGCATTGGCAGTGACGGCGAAGACAGCTCGTCATGGCACCACTTTGGCAAACAGGTGTTCTCCGTCAGCCAGACACCTCAGGTCTGGCTCGACCATGTGGCTTCAGAACGCGACGGCGGTTTGTGGGCGACCTGGGATGCCGTTGAAGCCCTGTTCCCGGAAGGCATGCTGAACGACATGTTTGCGGCCTACACCGACTACATCAAGCGACTGGCAACCGATGAATCGGCTTGGCAACAGTCGTGGCGGACGACACTGGCAGGCTTAATTCCCGCCTCGCATCGCGCATTGGTGGCCGCGGCGAACGACACCGCCGGACCGGTCCCGGAAGGACTGCTGCACAGCGGTTTTGAAGCTCAGGCGGAACGCCGTCCGGATGCGCCGGCCATCATTTCCAATGACCGCTGCCTGACCTACGGCGAACTGAATGCACTGAGCAACCAGCTGGCTCACAAGCTGACCGCACAGAACGTGCAGCCGGATGAACTAGTTGCCGTCGTCATGCAAAAAGGCTGGGAACAAGTTGTTGCTGTGCTCGGCATTTTAAAAGCCGGGGCAGCTTACCTGCCCGTCGACGCGACGATGCCCACCGAACGACTGCACTATTTGCTCGAGTACGGCGAAGCCCGCATCGCAATCACGCAAGGGTGTCAGGACGCTGCCATTGAGTGGCCGGCAGCCACGCATCGCATTCGCATCAATGACGCCGACCTGAGCGATGCACCGGACAGCGCGCCGCCCTGCCCGGCCACGCAAAGCAATCTGGCGTACGTCATTTTCACGTCCGGCTCGACCGGCAAGCCTAAGGGCGTAGTCATTGATCATCGCGGCGCGGCAAACACCTGTGCCGACATCAACGACCGGTTCAACGTCACCGCCAACGACAGCGTGCTGGCGCTGTCTTCACTCAGTTTTGACCTGTCGGTCTACGACATCTTCGGCGTACTGGCCGCCGGCGGACAGCTGGTGTTCCCTGACGCCACCGGACTGCGCGACCCGTCGCACTGGGCAGCGCTGATCAACACCCACAAAGTCACGCTCTGGAACACGGTGCCGGCACTGATGGACTTAGTCACCGATTACGCGACCCAACAGCAGGACGAATCGATTGCATCATTGCGCACGGTCATGATGAGCGGCGACTGGATTCCGGTGCAGCTGCCGGCGCGGATTGAATCGCAGTGTGCGCCGGTTGACGTGATCTCGATGGGCGGTGCTACCGAAGCATCAATCTGGTCGATCATCTATCCGGTAAACGACGTACCGGCAGACTGGATCAGCATTCCTTACGGCAAAGCGCTGCGCAATCAGACGTTCTTCGTGCTGAACAACGAACTGGAACTCTGTCCGGTGTGGGTGCCGGGCGAACTGTACATCGGCGGCATCGGCGTGGCGAAAGGCTACTGGCGTGACGCAGAAAAAACCGCCGCCAGCTTCATCACGCATCCGGTCACAGGAGAAACACTCTATAAGACGGGTGACCTGGGCCGCCTGTTACCCGATGGCAACATCGAATTCATGGGTCGTGAGGACTTTCAGGTCAAAGTACAGGGCTTCCGCGTGGAGCTCGGCGACATTGAAGCCGCACTCGAAAGCCAACCCGGCGTGCGCAGCTGTGTGGTCACTGCAGTCGGCCCTGCTCATGGCAACAAGCGTCTCGTCGCTTACCTGGTCGCCGAAGGTGCGGTGCCGGACAGCGCTACAGTTCGCGAACAGCTTCAGGACAAACTGCCGGAATACATGATCCCGTCGGCTTATATGTTTCTTGATGCACTGCCGTTGACGGCCAACGGCAAAGTGGACCGGCGCGCATTGCCGGAGCCCGACTTTAACGAGACAAGCGAAACGGCTGGCGCCGGTCAGACAGCAGCGACGGGCAACGCGCAAATTGCTGAGCATGTTTGTGACGTGCTCAACATGACCGAGATCGACGCGGCCGAAAACCTGCTGCAGATGGGCGCGACATCCATCGAGATGATTCGTATCGCCAATGCGCTCGACCAGCATCTCGGTTTCCGCCCGCGGATGGACGACTTCTATCGTGATCCGAGCGTCAACGGCCTGAGTGCTCTGTATGCAGCACAAAAGCCTGCGACCAGCAGCGCGGTTGCTGACGAGGATATTGACCCGCTGCTGACGCATCCTTCTGTGCTGAAGAACGTCACACCGGTGACCGACCCCGATGACCGTGCCAACTTCAAAGCCACGCAACCGGGCATTCGCCGCTTCGCTGACAAAGCGCCACTGGTATTGCCCGATGTGTATGCAAAAGACGAGGCCGGCTACATCGCGCAGCGCAGCTACCGCGAGTTTTCTGAAGCCCCGCTCGAGCTGAGCGCGTTTACCGAATTGCTCAGCCAGCTGCGGGCAAGACAGCTGAATCATCAGCCGAAGTACCTGTACGGTTCTGCCGGCGGTTTGTACCCCATTCAAACGTACGTCTACGTGAAGTCAGGCCGCATCAGTGGTCTTGCTGAGGGAACGTACTACTACGAGCCGGTGCGCAACGCATTAATTCCGCTGGACACCGACACGTCGAATCTGCGTGATCTGTACGATCCGATCATTAACCGGCCGGTGTTCGACAACGCGGCGTTCGCTATTTATCTCGTCGCAGAAATGCAGGCCATCGGCTCTATGTACAGCGAGCGCAGCCTGCACTATTCCGTCATCGAAACCGGCAGCATGACGCAGCTACTCGAATCTGCAGCACCGGCGCTCGA
>CAYLLI010000049.1:0-13814 GCA_964384295.1 uncultured Chromatiaceae bacterium | reverse complement strand
TGGGGTTTACCCTGCCACTTCTGTTACCAGAAGCGCGGTGCGCTCTTACCGCACCATTTCACCCTTACCCCTCGCGGGGCGGTATATTTTCTGTGGCACTGGCCGTGGACTCACGTCCCCCAGGCGTTACCTGGCACCCTGCCCGATGGAGCCCGGACTTTCCTCCCGGTTCTTACGAACCGCGCGATTGCCTGGCCAACTCCGCGCTGCACCTTAGCCGCTGATGAGCACAGGCGCAAGCGATTCATTCTGAAACAGATTTTTCCCCGCCCTTCAGCTGCAAGGCAATGTCATAGGCCACGCGTTTCTTGACGCCCGTCAACTTGGCCGCGAGGCTCGCTGCCTGACCCGCCGGCAATTCTTCCAGCAATACCGACAGAACATGGCGGACCTCAGGCTCGCCTGAAACTTCCGGCTTCATCTCCCCGCCGATCACCAGCGTAAATTCGCCCTTGCCGCCACCCGGATCAGCAGCCAACTGATTGGCTACGCTTGCCAGCGTGCCGGTGTAAAAGGTCTCGTGCAGCTTAGTGAGCTCACGCCCCACAACAGCCGGACGGTCAGCACCGAAAATGCCGGCGAGGTCGTCGAGCACCGCAGAGATTTTGTGGACGCCCGCATAAAACACCAACGTCTCGGGCGCGGTCGCCAGTGCCTGCAGACGGCTTTGTCTGGCCTTTTGGGCGGCGGGCAAAAACCCTTCAAAGCGATACCGGTCGCTCGCCAGGCCCGCCACCGAAAGCGCGGCAATCGCCGCACACGGGCCCGGCAGCGGTGACACCGGAAGACCCGCATCACGCATCGCCGACACCAGGCGGTATCCGGGATCGCTCATCAGCGGTGTTCCGGCATCACTGACCAACGCAACAGACGCACCCTGCTGCACGCGCTCTACTAACTGAGGGGCGCGCTGCATTTCATTGTGTTCATGGCAGGAAATGAGTTCGGCGCGGATTCCAAGTTGAGTTAACATTCGTCCGGTTCGACGGGTGTCTTCTGCAGCCACAATGTCAGCGGCCGCCAATGTCGCACGAGCACGCGGACTCAGATCAGCCATGTTGCCGATCGGGGTCGCCACAACATAGAGGCCGGCTTCAAGGCGCGTCACTATCGGGTCAGCCGAGGTGCCGTCATTATCCGGTTGTGATGGGGTTTTTGCGTCGGACATGTTTGCTCGTGAAGTTGCTGCAGGGATTAACCTGGGGGAAGTCATTGTAGACTGCGCCGAACAGTGTTTGTGAACAACCGGGATTTAACCAGCCGCGCTGCTCGACCACAGGCGCAACGGATAAACATATTCATGTCTAAATCTGATTTCACATGCCAATGCATACGCGCTCTGCTGGTTGCTACCGGCGTCGCTTTGCTCCTGGCCGGTTGCGCGGGTAGCGGTTCGTATCAGAGCCAGCCCGGCGTTGCGGAAACGCGTCGCTACGCTGAGGACCTGAGCATGCGCGGTGATCATGCCGGAGCGGCGCGCCAGTACCTTGATATCAGCAACCGGACCGCCGGAGACACGCGTAACCGGTTCCTGATTCTGGCTGCCCGGGAACTCTACCTGAGCAACGACCTGAGTAACGCGCAGCGGATTCTGGCTGAGGTCGGCAACTCGGTCAGCGAAATTAATCTCGCGCTGTGGGCCATGGTGAGCGCGGAGGTCCAGCTGGCGAACCAGCAGCCACAGCAAGCCCTGCGGGTTTTGGAACGCATCCCGCCCACTGACCCGGACGCGAATTCTCCGAGGGTATTGTTGCTGCAGTCCAAAGCGCTGTTTCAAATGGGCGAAGCCGAAGCAGGCGTCCGCAAGCTGATTGAGCGCGATGCCATTTTGCGCTCCGCCAAGGACAAGGCAGCCAATCAGCGCAACATGTATCTCGGTCTGCAGTCCGCCGGGGCCAGCATTCCGTCCCGCCCGCGAACGGCCGATCAGGAAGTCAACGGCTGGCTGGTGCTGGGTTACATCACCTGGCAACAACGTGGCGATGCGAGTGCTCTGCGCAATGCCCTGCTCGACTGGCGCACCGTGTATCCGGATCATCCGGCGGCCACCGTTCTGGTGCCGGAACTGCTCGCAGAGTTGGGAACGCTATTGAACTATCCGGGCAGAGTGGCATTACTGCTGCCGTTAAGCGGCCGCCAGAAAGCGACAGCGGAAGCGGTCAGAGATGGTTTTCTGGCTGCTCACTTTGCACTGAACGAAATACCGGAACAGCCGGAAGTCATGATCTATGACTCTGCCACGGACCCGGTGGCTGCCTATGAGAAAGCGTTGCGTGACGGTGCTGACTTCGTGGTCGGCCCGCTGCTGAAAAACGCGGTGACTGACGTCGCGCTGTATCCGGACAGAGTGACGACTCTGACATTAAATACGCTGGCAGATCCGAAGCTGGCCACAGCAGGTCTGTACCAGTACGCGCTGGCACCTGAAGACGAAGCGCGGCAGGTCGCGCGCCGGGCGGTGTCGGAAGGTCGGCTAAACGGGCTCGTGCTGCTGCCCGACACCGACTGGGGCAGCCGCATCCTTACGAGTTTTGCAGAAGAGTTGTCGGAGTATGACGGCGCTGTTATCGACTACACGACGTACGCGCCGGATTCACCGGACTACTCGGTCGATATCAAACGTCTGCTCCTGCTCAGTGAGGCCGACGCCAGACATCAGAACCTGAACCGCACTATCGGCACAAACACCGGCTACGAACCCAGGATCCGTGAAGATGCGGATTTTATTTTCATCGTGGCGAACAGCAAAGACGGCGGCATGCTGCGACCGCAACTCCGGTTTCACTACGCGGGCGCATTGCCGGTCTACGCCACATCGGCGATTTATCAGCCGGGCAGTCGCAGCGATACCGATAAGAATGATATTGAGTTTCCGGATTCGCCTTGGGTGATCGGCAAGGTTCAGTCTGAAGACCTGGATACGGCTTTACGGGACTATTGGGGTGCCGGCGCAAAACGACGGCAGCGCTTTATTGCCATGGGGCACGATGCCTACCGGCTATTACCGATGTTGCATGAGGCAGAGCAACCAATTGAGGGCTCAGTGAACGGGTTGAGCGGCAAACTCACCGTAGATGAGGACGGAAAAATTGAACGCAAGCTCACCTGGGCACAGATTCGTCGGGGCAGACCTTACCCCCTTGCTGAAACCCCGCAACTAATTGAAGACAACCCGGAAAGCGCGCTGCTGCCGCAGCAATGAGCACGGCCAGGCATCTGATCAACGGCCAACAGGCCGAGCAGTACGCCTGCGAGCATTTAAAAAAACACGGGCTTTCTCTCGTCACCCGCAACTACCGCTGCCGCTACGGCGAGCTTGATCTGATTATGCGCAGCAAAAGCTGCCTCATTGTCGCGGAGGTTCGCTACCGGCAAAGCGCACGCTTCGGAGGCGGTGCCGCTACGGTAACCGCAGCAAAGCAACGACGAATCATCAAAAGCGCACGTTGCTATCTTCAGCAACATAGCGAACATCGCGACCTTCCGGTCCGCTTCGATGTTATCGCTCTGTCAGGCGAGCTACCCAAGCCGGTTGTCGAATGGCTGCCCAATGCTTTCAGTACCGATGGCATAATCTAGCGCCTCGCGTTTGTCTGAATGGTATATTTGCGGAATGAACGATCGAATTGCACAACATTTCAAAGACAGCATCTCCGTTAAGCAAGCTGCCCTGGAGAGCGTGGTCCCGTCAGTAGAAGCAGCCGGTCAGGCCATGATCGACTGTTTGAAAAACGGCGGCAAAATACTCTGCTGCGGCAACGGCGGGTCTGCTGGCGATGCCCAGCACTTTTCCGCGGAGTTGCTGAACCGGTTTGAGATGGAGCGACCGCCTCTGGCCGCAATAGCACTAACGACCGATTCATCGACCCTGACGGCGATTGCGAACGATTACTCGTATGAAGAGGTTTACAGCAAGCAGGTGGCGGCACTCGGTCGCCCGGGCGACGTATTGCTGGGCATCTCCACTTCAGGCAACTCAGGGAATGTTGTTAAAGCGATTGAAGTCGCTCACGACAAAGAGATGACGGTTGTCGCCCTTACAGGACGCGATGGCGGCGTGATGGAAAAACTGTACGGTGATGGCGACGTTGAAATCCGGGTGCCGGCAGAACGAACCGCTCGCATTCAGGAAGTGCACCTGCTGATCATTCACTGCCTGTGCGACATGATTGATCAGGCGCTGTACGGCGACGAGTAAGGAACCCTGCGGGCGCCTGTCCGTGCCGGCACAGACAGCTTACTACTTTACGACAGTAAGGTTCGGCCGGCTTGATTTGGCCGGCTGAGCCGTCGGCTTGGAACCCGCTACTTCCCGGGACACCTCCAGCTCCTCGCCGCTGACAGCGAACACCATGCCTTCGCCCGACTCACGACTATAGATCGCCATAATGGCTTCAACCGGCACTTGCAGGTTCATTGGCTGACCGTTAAAGCGGGCGTTAAAACTGACGATATCGTTTTCCATGCGCAACGCGCCGGTCGCCGAATAGCTAATATTAAGGATCAGCTGGCCGTTGTCAGCATATTCGCCGGGAGCAACCAGTTCGGCATGTCCCGCATCGACAACAATTAGCGGGGTCTCATTGTTGTCGGTCATCCACTCGTGCAATGCACGCAGCAGATACGGTCGCTTTGACTCTATAGCCCCTCGCATCACAACAACCTACTGCTGCATCTCGTGTTCGAGTTCTGTCAGGCTTTCCTGGAAGGAAGGCCGCGCAAAAACGCGATTCATATACTGCTGAATCGGCTTGGCATCAGCGGGCAGCTCAATGCCATAAGACCGCAGCCGCCAGAGAATCGGCGCAATGCTGCAATCCACCAGTGAAAAATCGTCGCTTAAGAAGTAAGGCTTTACAGCAAACACTTCAGCACTCGCCAGGATGCTCTCTGTAAGCACTTTCTTGGCGCGGGTAGCCTGACGTTTTTCGGTTGAATTCTCGATGGCTTCAGCCATTGAGAACCAGTCTTTCTCGATACGAAATAAGGCCAGCCGGAACTGAGCACGGGTCACAGGATCGACCGGCATCAGTGGCGGGTGCGGGAAGCGCTCGTCGAGATACTCACTGATAACACGTGAGTCATACAACACGAGATCACGGTCAACCAATGTAGGAACCGTGTGGTACGGGTTCAGATCCATCAGGTCTTCAGGCATCTCCGGACCATCCACATCAACAATCTCGATGTTGATGTTCTTTTCTGCCATCACCAAACGGGTCCGGTGACTGTAGAAACAGGTCGGACTTGAGAACAGCGTCATGATCGAACGCTTATCCGCAATTATTCCCATGCTTATCTCCGCATGCGCGCCCGATAGCGCGCCTAAGTCTGTGAAAAAACACGCCCGGAATCCGGGCGCGATTATTTTTTATAGTTATGAACGCCCGAACTGCCGGGGCGTCATTAATGCCGTTACTTAACGTCTTTCCAGATTTCTTCTTTCAGCAGGTAAGAGAAGAACAGGAATACCAGCAGGAACAGAATCACCCAAACACCGAGGTAAGTGCGCTCAAGCTGCTCGGGAGCACCGGCATAATCCAGGAAGTTAACCAGGTCACGAACAAACATGTCGTACTCTTCCGGGCTCAGCTTGCCCGGTGTGACCTGCTCGAACCCTGAGAACTCAAGGCGGGTCAATGCTTTGCCATCGGCATCCGTCGCGTACTCAACTTCGTCGAAGATCGCGCGCTGAGTTCCCTGCAACTCCCACAGCACGTGAGGCATGCTGGCGTTTTCAAGAATCAGGTTGTTAACGCCATTGGGACGCGACTCATCCAGATAAAACGCACGCAGGAAATTGTACAAGTAGTCGCCACCACGGCTGCGGGCGATCAGTGACAAGTCAGGAGGAGCCTGGCCAAACCACTTCTGCGCATCGTCTGCGGGCATAGCAATCGTAATCGGGTCCGAGACTTTCTCAGCAGCAAACATCAGGTTGTTAATGAGCTGCTCATCCGTCAGACCAAGGTCCTGACCAATGCTATTGAAGCGGACATACTGCATTGAGTGGCAGCCCATGCAGTAGTTGACGTAGTTTCGAACGCCCCGCTGCAACGATGCGGTATCAGCAACATCATTGCCTACGGCATCGTTCAGACCGCCACCACCGGATGCCAACGCCTGACCGGAAAAACTGATGACACCAGCAGCCAGAACAGCTGCAGCAAACTGAGTGAATTTCATCGCTTTACTCAACATCATTTTTCATACACCACTCTGTCAGGGACGGGCAGAGTTTTTTCCCGCGCCGTGTAGACCGGCATTAACAGGAAGAACGCGAAGTAGACGATCGTGAAGATCCGCGCCAACGTGGTGTACAAACCTTCTGCAGGCAGCATACCCAGCCAACCCAGAGCAACGAAACTCACGACAAAGCAACCGAGAGCGAACTTGTAGGTCCAGCCGCGGTAGCGAATGGATTTCACTTCGCAACGATCCAGCCATGGCAACAGGAACAGAACAACGATAGCCCCGCCCATCAGCAGCACACCGCCGAGCTTATCGGGCACGGCACGCAGAATCGCGTAGAACGGTGTGAAGTACCAAACCGGAGCAATGTGTTCCGGCGTCTTCAGCGAGTTGGCCGGCTCAAAGTTGGCATGTTCAAGGAAGTAGCCACCCATCTCCGGTGCAAAGAACACGACACCGCAGAAAGCGATCAGGAAGATAATAATGGCAACCAAATCTTTGGCGGTCAGGTACGGGTGGAACGCAACACCGTCAACCGGAATGCCGTCAGGGCCTTTGTTCTCTTTGATCTCAATGCCGTCCGGGTTGTTCGAACCGGTTTCGTGCAGCGCCAGAATGTGCATCACAACCAACATGCAAAGCGCCAGCGGTACGGCAATCACGTGGAGTGCAAAGAAGCGGTTCAGCGTGATGTCAGAGATAAAGAAGTCACCGCGGATCCACTCAACCAACGGGTCACCGACAACCGGAATCGCACCGAACAGGGAGATAATGACCTGCGCACCCCAGTAAGACATCTGACCCCAGGGCAGCAAGTATCCGAAGAAGCCTTCGGCCATCAGAGCAACGTAGATCACCATGCCAATCAGCCACAGCAGTTCGCGGGGCTTTTTGTAAGAGCCATACAACATAGCTCTGAACATGTGCAGGTAGACAACAATAAAGAAGGCCGAAGCACCGGTTGAATGCATGTATCGAATCAACCAGCCCCATTCAACATCACGCATGATGTACTCGACCGAAGCGAAAGCTTCAGCAGCCGAGGGCTTGTAGTTCATTGTCAGGAAAATGCCGGTCAGCAGCTGAATGACCAGAACGACCATCGCCAGCACGCCAAAGACGTACCAGAAATTGAAGTTTTTCGACGCGTAGTACTCGGTCGCGTGCTCTTTCATCATTTTGCTGAGCGGGAACCGGGCGTCAATCCATGCCAGCAACTGCTCGCCGCGGCTGGCTTCTGCTTTTACATTACTCATGCGGCCTCTCCTGAACCTTCTGCGGCCTCAACCGAATCTTCACCAACGATGATCAGATCGTTGTCAACAAACCGGTAAGGAGGCACCGTCAGGTTGGTAGGTGCCGGCACACCGGCAAAGACGCGACCGGACAGATCGAACTTCGAACCGTGACACGGGCAGAAAAATCCGCCTACCCAGTCAGGGCCCAGATCGGCCGGCGCAACTTCAAAGCGATCGGTGGGAACGCAGCCCAAATGGGTGCAGTTCGCAATGAGGACGAGCACGTCGTCTTTAATGGCACGAAACTCGTTCTTTGCATACGCGGGCTGATCCGAATCGTTTGAATCAGGATCGCGCAGCTCTGCAGCGCTGCTTTCCAGACGCTCAAGCATCGCCGGACTGCGACGCAAAACCCATACAGGCTTGCCGCGCCACTCGACGCGCAGTAATGCACCTTCTTCAAGCTTGCTGATATCGACTTCCACCGGTGCACCTGCAGCCTGCGCTCGTGCACTCGGCTTCCAGGATGACAAAAAGGGCACCGCTGTCATGACTGCGCCCACTCCCCCGGTTACGCTGGTTGCTACCGCAAGAAAATGGCGGCGGCTGAGACCTTCGTCTGCGCTCATCCAGAAAAACCTCTTAAAAATTAATTACTAATGACTGTCTAGCGCCGACCGGAGAGTCAGCGCGCCGAAAAGTGTGCGGATTATACACAGCCAACCCGCCGATTGACCAGACTATCTATAATTTATGCGGGTTTCAGGAGGTTGCTCACGAAGAGTTTGCGCAAAACTCGGGGCGACAATGAAGGCGCTGCGCAGAACTGCAGCAAACTAAGGCAAGCGACGAATTTTAGCGCCCATCTGACGCAGTTTTTCCTCGATGCATTCGTACCCGCGGTCGATATGATAAATCCGGTCGACGATGGTCTCGCCCTCGGCGACCAGTCCGGCTAACACCAGACTGGCTGACGCACGCAAGTCGGTGGCCATCACCGGCGCCGCTTTCAAGGTTGAGACACCTCGCACCAAAGCCGTGTTCCCGCTCAGACTTATATTTGCGCCCATGCGCTGCAGTTCGGGAATGTGCATAAAACGATTCTCGAAAATGTTCTCGGTAATCGCTCCGGCGCCTCGAGCCACGGCATCCAGCACAACAAACTGTGCCTGCATATCGGTTGGAAAGCCGGGATAAACCGCGGTGCTGATGTCCACGGCATTGAGCTCGCGGTTGCGCATATCAAGCTCAATCCAGTCAGGACCAACCTCAATCGCTGCGCCTGCTTCGCGCAGCTTTTGCAGCACATTTTCCAAATGCGCCGGATTCACCTTCTTCAGGCGCAAATGCCCGCCGGTGATCGCCGCGGCAACCAAAAACGTGCCGGCTTCAATTCTGTCAGGCTGCACCCGATAGCTGGTGCCGGACAAGCGCTCGACACCCTGAACAACAATGCGACTGGTACCCGCACCCGAAATGCGCGCCCCCATGGCATTCAGAAAGTCAGCAAGATCCTCAACCTCAGGTTCCTGCGCCGCGTTCTCGAGCACCGTCTCGCCATCGGCCAGCACTGCCGCCATCAGCAGGTTCTCGGTCCCCGTGACGGAAACAACGTCCATCACCACCTGAGCACCGCGCAGCCGATCAGCGCGGGCGCGAATATAGCCGTCCTCAATATCGACCTGCGCCCCCATGGCCTGCAGACCCTTAACATGAACATCAACAGGACGGGCACCGATCGCACAGCCACCGGGCAGAGAGACATCGGCTTCGCCAAAGCGACTCATTAGCGGACCCAGCACCAAAATGGATGCGCGCATCGTCTTGACCAAATCATAAGGCGCCTGACGCTCGGTGATTTGCGATGCATCGACCTCAATTTCCATCTGATCGTGCACAGTCACCTGCGCGCCCATACGGCCGAGCAATTCGATTGACGTGGTCACGTCCTGCAGGTGCGGCACATTACTCAGGCGAACCGGTTCCTCGGTCAGCAAGGTTGCCGCAAGTATTGGCAGGGTCGCATTTTTCGCGCCTGATATAACAACAGATCCTTCGATCTGTGCGCCCCCGGTAATGGCTAGCTTATCCATGGGTCATCAGGCCTGCTGGCAACGGCTGATCAAGCTTCTTCAGGCGTTTTTGCCTGGATAGACAGCGCATGAATTTCGCCGCCCATCAATTCGCCCAGCGTCTTATAGACCATTTGATGACGCTGCAACTGACGTTTACCAGCGAATTCCGCGGCTATCACAACAGCTTCAAAGTGGGTGTTGTCATCGCTTAGCACCGTAACCTGCGCCTCCGGCAGGCCCGCCTGAATAAGCTGTTCGATTTCCTGAGGTGTCATGTGCCGTAATCCTTATGCAATCCGGGTGGTTCTGTGGAGCGGAATTCTAGCGCATCCTGTTGCTTGACGAACAGAGCAGCCTGATTCTGTGACACTGATGCAACGACACCGGTGAGCGCCTTTGTGTATCATCAAAGACTGATTCTTCGATGGTCTATAGCGCTTGCCCGCAAGGGCTTCAGCCCGCCTACGGCCCTCACTAACCGGACAACTTGCACAGCTATGCTCGAGACAGCTGCCATTCTGGCGGGTACAGCGCTACTTATCTACGGTGCCGACCGTTTCGTCATCGGCGCCAGTGCGACGGCGCGAAACCTCGGCATGTCGCCAATGCTCATCGGTCTGACGATCGTCGGGTTCGCCACCTCCGCGCCGGAAATTCTTGTCTCGATAACCGCAGCATTGAAAGGCGCCAGCGCAATGGCGGTTGGCAACGCGCTGGGCAGCAATATTGCCAACATCGGCCTGGTACTGGGTGCCGCAGCACTGATAAAGCCGATCATGATCAGCGATTCAACGGTCTTAAAGCGGGAGATGCCGGTACTGATTGGTCTGACCGTGGCGAGCACACTCATTTTTATGGATGACTATCTTGGACTTAGCGACGGGATAGAAATGCTGTTCGCGCTGGTGATCTTCATGTTTTGGATCGTCAGAGTCAGCTTGCGCTCGGACGGCAAAACCAACAATGAACCCACTGACACAATGGCGCTGGAGTTCGATGCCGAAATACCGACAGACATGTCGACACCGAAGGCCGTGTTTTGGCTCGTTGCAGGACTCTTAGTCCTGTTAGGCGGCGCCAACACATTGGTTTGGGGTGCTTCGGAACTCGCACGGCTTCTGGGCGTTTCCGAGCTGATCATCGGCCTGACCATTGTCGCAATCGGAACCAGCCTGCCAGAGCTCGCCGTCACCGTGATCAGCGCTTATAAAGGTGAAGCTGGTCTGGCAATGGGGAACATCGTTGGCTCCAATATCTACAATCTGCTTGCGGTCATCGGGGTCGCCGGCGTTGTTCACCCGGTAGCGCTGGACCCGTCGATCCTCAGGCTGCACTTCCCGATCATGGTCGGCTTCACGATAGGGCTCTATTTACTGGCCTACAACTTCCGTGGCGATGATGTCGCCAGAATCAGCCGGGGTCAGGGAATGCTGCTACTCGGTGCCTTTCTCGCTTATCATGCAATCAACGTGATTTAGCGGGTGCCAATGAACGGACAGTCTCATGAGCAATGACGCGAAAAACTTCAGGCAACAGGCTTTGCAAGTTCTGGATATCGAAGCTGCGGCAGTAGCCGGGCTTGCAGCCAGACTTGATGAGCGGTTCGATGCGGCCTGTGAGCTGGTGCTGAGTTGCGAAGGCCGGGTCGTCGTTACAGGGATGGGCAAGTCCGGTCATATCGGTGGAAAGATTGCCGCCACGCTGGCAAGCACCGGCACGCCGTCATTTTTTGTCCACCCGGGCGAAGCCAGCCATGGCGACCTCGGCATGATTACGGCGAAAGATCTCGTCATCGGCATTTCAAACTCCGGCGAAACCAGCGAGATCCTCACATTAATTCCGCTGCTGAAGCGACTGGGCGTGCCGCTGATTACGATGACTGGTAAACCGGACTCAACTCTGGGCAAGGCGGCCAATGTTGTGCTGGATGTGTCGGTACAGGAAGAAGCGTGCCCGATGAATCTGGCACCCACCGCATCAACGACCGCCACCTTAGCCATGGGCGACGCTCTGGCAGTCGCATTACTCGAAAGCCGCGGCTTCACCAAAGAGGACTTCGCCCTTTCACATCCCGGCGGTGCACTTGGCAAGCAGCTGTTGCTGACCATTGATGATCTGATGCATTCGGGAGAAGAGATGCCCGTCGTTCATCAAAATGAAACGCTGTCGGCCGGACTGATGCAGATGACAGGCAAAGGGCTCGGCATGACCGCCGTTGTCGACGACGACAATGTACTTCAGGGCATCCTGACCGATGGTGATCTGCGGCGAGCGGTCGATACGCGCGGCGACATTCGCGCAGTTCCGATCTTCGAGATCATGACTCGCAACTGCAAGACGGTCAGCCCGTCGATGCTGGCGGTGGAAGCCGTCAGCATTCTCGAAGACAACCGGATCAATGGTCTGATTGTGATCGACGACAACAACCATCCGGTCGGCGCATTAAATGTGCATGACCTCCTCAGAGCAGGTGTCATGTAAACGATGTCCCGGGACGACAGAAGGCAACAGACATGAGTAATAAAGGGATCTGGCAACTGGCAGCAAATATCAAGCTATTAGTGCTTGATGTGGACGGTGTCCTGACGGACGGCAGTTTGCGGTTTGATGCCGAAGGCAAAGAGCAGAAAACATTTCATGCGCGCGACGGCTATGGCATGAGGGCGCTGATGCGTTCCGGTGTTGAGATCGCCATCATCTCCGGTCGCAATTCACGACCGGTTGAGGCGCGTATGCAAGAGCTGGACATCCGCTATGTCTATCTTGGGCAAAGCAACAAAATTGCAACGCTTGAAGCGCTCATTCAGGAGCTTGGAATAACGCTTGCAGAAGTCGCCTATGTCGGCGACGACGTGCCGGACCTTGAATGCATGAACGTTGTTGGCCTGTCGGTCGCGGTTCGGGATGCACACACCTCGGTGCGCAATGCCGCCAGCTGGAGCACCACTTTACCGGGCGGTCGCGGCGCAGTCCGCGAAGTATGCGACCTGCTCATGGATGCGCGGCAGGTAGTCACAACTTGAGTCTGATCAAAGATACCCGAACAGCAACGCGGCTTGCGGTGCTCGCTTTGATTGCGGGTATCAGCACGCTGGTTGTATTGCAGAACCAGAGCCCGGAGACCGATACAACCCCGGCACCTGCTCTAGGCGTATCGTACTTTGTTAACTCTGCCGAACTCAGCGGCACCGGTTCCGACGGCAGGATACTGTTCCGACTCATTGCTGACAGAGCAGAGCAAGTCTCCGCGGATACCGACATCGATCTGACCAACATCACTATCAGCTACGCACCATCAGCAGAGGTACCCTGGGACTTGTTTGCAGATACCGGCAAAGTGCCGCCCGATGGTAAGCTTGTGAAGCTGAGAGGCAATGTTGTGGTTGTTTCGAAAGATCCGGAGACACCGCAAACCACCCTCACCACCGACCGTATGGAACTCCTGCCCGACGAGAAACTGGCGCGCACAGACGACAGAGTCAAAATTACGAGAGACGGACAAGTAGTGAACGGCACCGGGATGAAAGCCTACCTAAATACCAGCGAAGTAAAACTTCTCTCTGACGTGAGCGGTACCTATGAACCACAGCGCTAAACTCTTGTTGCTGCTGATTACTGCAGCCTGTGTGGCTAATGCGCAGGAGTATGGCTTGCAGTCAGATCTCCCGATCAATATTGACGCCACCTCGTCAGACTTCAACTACTCAACCAACCGGCTGTCATTCACGAACCTGCGAGTGACTCAGGGTGGCTTAAGCATCGAAGCCGACTATGCCGAAACCGACAAGCTCGACTTCGATGATGGCCTGTGGGTTTTCGAAGGCAACGTCAGAGTTGAAGGAGAGAATTCCATCATCACCGGCGACGATGCAAAACTGACGTTTAAACAACACGAACTGAGTTATGCCGAAATTAACGGGCTGCCGGCCCATTTCGAGCAAACCGATATCGAAACCGGGACCGTTAACGAAGGCGAAGGTAACGTGATGGTCTATGATCTGAAAACCGGCACAATCACTCTAACCGAGCAGGCATCGTTTACCGACGGGACCAACACAATGCGCGGCTCAAGCATCACATACGACGTTGTCTCTCAGCGCATTCGGGCAGACTCAGGCGACAGCGGCTCAGTCCGCATCACCATCGACCCGAACTCAGCCGAAATTAAGCAATATACGGAATAAGTCGTGGCTACCCTCTCCGCTCATAACATTAAGAAGCGTTTCAAAATGCGCGAGGTCGTTAACGGACTCTCCGTCGAGATTCGCAGTGGCGAAGTGGTCGGGCTGCTCGGCCCGAACGGGGCCGG
>CAYLLI010000048.1:0-13929 GCA_964384295.1 uncultured Chromatiaceae bacterium | reverse complement strand
ATCAGCGGCGAGTGGACCGGTACGATGAATCTGACTGAGCCGCAGGCCGGATCGGATCTCTCTGTCATTCGTTCCTTCGCGGAAAAAGACGGTGACGTCTATCGCATCAGCGGTCAGAAAATCTTCATCACCTGGGGCGATCACGACATGACCGACAACGTCATTCATCTCGTGTTGGCCCGCATTAAGGGTGCGCCTGAAGGGGTTAAAGGTCTGTCGCTGTTTGTAGTTCCGAAGTTCAAGCTGGATGCGGACGGTAACCCGGCGGACTTCAATAACGTTGAAACCGTATCTATTGAGCACAAGCTTGGTATTCACGGCAGCCCGACCTGCGTGCTGGGCTTCAACGCTTCAGAGGGGTATCTCGTCGGCGAGGAAAATAAGGGCCTGATGAGTATGTTTGCGATGATGAATCGCGCCCGTATGAACGTTGGTCTTGAGGGTGTTGCTGTATCTGAGCGCGCTTATCAGCAGGCGCTGTGGCAGGCCAACGACAGAGTGCAGGGCGGCGGACCGATCATTCAGCATCCGGACGTGCGTCGTATGCTGATGCAGATGAAGTCCGGTACGGAGGCGATGCGCGCCGTTGCCTATTTTGCTGCAGGTCATCTTGATAAAGCGGAACGGTCGCCGGACGACGCGGTGAAGCAGCACAGCGCTGCTATGGTTGAACTGCTGACACCGATTGTGAAGGGCTGGTGCACAGAGAACTCGCAGATTCTGACGTCTTTAGGTGTGCAGATTCACGGCGGCATGGGCTACGTTGAGGAAACCGGCGCTGCCCAGCACCTGCGTGATGCCCGCATTACAACGATCTATGAAGGCACGACCGGTATTCAGGCGCTGGATCTGGCAGGCCGGAAGATTCTACGTGACAGTGGCGCTGCGATGACGGCGCTGCTCGATGAAATGGCTGCTTTGCCTGCCGAGCTATCTGCTCATGCAGACCTCGCTGATATCGCGGCCGCAATCGACACTGCCATTGCCGGACTCCGCGATTCGGTCCAGTGGCTGCTCGCCAACGGCGGCGAAGATCGCGATACCGCCGGTGCGATTTCATTCCATCTGCTTATGCAGGCCGGCATTGTCGTCGGCGGCTGGCAAATGGCGCGCGCCGCTCTGGTCGCAACGCAGAAGCTGGCAGAAGGCACGCCGGATGCCGAGTTTATGCAGGCGAAGCTGGTGACCGCCCGCTTCTATTGTGAGCAAAGTCTGCCGCAGGCAGCCGCCCATGCAGCGAGTATCGTTGCCGGAGCCGGTTCGATTATGGCGTTGTCGCCTGAGCAGTTTGCGGTTGCTCAGCAGTAGGAGTGCTAGCTGACTTTTGACGGTCCGAAGAAGGCCAGCAGAGTCAGATCTTCGGTAATGTCGAAGAATGAGTGCTCGGCGGTAGCCGCCACGTATAGGATTGAGCCGGGCCCGACTTCCTGATCCTGGTCATTCACTTTCAGGCGGGCTTTGCCTTCAACCACGTAGTAGATTTCGTCTTCCAGATGTGGCGCTTGCATGTCCTTAGCGCCCGCAGGCAGCCGATAGACAGCGCCACTCAGACCGGGCAGACGCAGAAATTCGTGAAATTGCGGTTGGCTGCCCGAGACGCTCTCCGCGAGTTCGTTGAGTTGAAAGACTTTCCAGGCACTGTTGCTCATGGTTTTTGCTCAATAGTGAATGATTTGACACAGAGTTCGCGCGGGTCGGGTCGGCGCTGAGATATAAATAATTACCAAAGCGATGGTGGTCTGCAAGTACGGATAAGCCGCAGGCAGAAAATCAGGTTAGACTGTGCCGCTATGCCAATCAAGGAGGCATCATGCGATTTACAACGAGACAGATTCATGAGGGTATCGAACCGGATCCGGTAACAGGTTCCATTCTGACCCCCATTTATCAAACAACCACTTATGTGCAGGACTCCGTCGACGAGTATCTGGGCAAGGGATACTCGTACTCCCGTTCCGGGAATCCGACAGTTCGGGTCCTCGAGAACAAACTGAATGCACTGGAAGGCGGCGTCGACTGTGCGTGCTTCGGCACCGGCATGTCCGCTATCAACGCCGTAATGATGGCACTTCTGAGTGCCGGCGATCACTGCATTATCTCGGATGTGGTTTACGGCGGGACCTACCGTCTAAGCACCAAAATTTACTCTCGCTTCGGCGTCGAGTTCAGCTTTGTGGATACGTCTGATCCGGCGGCCATGCGCGCGGCTGTGCAGGACAACACCAAACTGATTATCACCGAAACGCCGGCCAACCCGACGTTGAAGCTGACGGATATCGCGGCAATCTCGGAAATCGCCCGTGAGCACAAGATTCCGCATGCTGTCGACAATACGTTCTTAACACCTTACTACCAGCGGCCGATTGAGTTGAATGCCGACATCGTAGTGCACAGCACCACCAAGTACTTCGACGGTCACAACGCGACGGTGGGTGGTGCTGTTATCAGCGCGACTCAGGAACTGGCTGACAAAATCCGGTTCGTGCAGAACGCCACCGGCACCATCATGTCACCACAGGTGGCCTTCCTGACGCTGCAAGGTGTGAAGACGTTGTCGGTACGAATCGACCGTCAGTCTGAGAATGCGATGGCCGTGGCGACGTTCCTCGAGAGCCATTCAAAGGTGAAACAGGTGTGTTACCCCGGCCTGAAGTCATTCCCGCAGCACGATCTGGCCTGTTCGCAGGCAAGTGGCTTTGGTGCGATGGTGTGGTTTGAGGTTGAGGGCGGGCTTGCCGCAGGTAAACAACTGATGGACAACGTTGAACTGTGGAGTCTGGCGGAGAACCTCGGCTCGGTTGAGTCTTTGATTACCCATCCGGTCACGATGACCCACGCCGACGTTGAAGAGGCAGAGCGCAAGCGGGTCGGTATTCTCGATGGTCTGGTAAGACTCTCTGTCGGGCTTGAGGATGCCGAAGATCTGATCGAGGCTTTGGACAAAGCGCTTGCCGCGGTCTGATTAATCAGTCGCAAACAAAAAAGGCGTGCATTTAGCACGCCTTTTTTGTTGCCTGAACAGTGTGGTCTAGAAGCTGAGCTGGACGCCGGCAAATACCTGACGTGGTTTGCCCGGGCGCAGTCCGGCAGGGCGTCGCGCAACCAGATAGTCGTTGTCGAGCACGTTATCGACGCGGCCGATGACGGCAAAGTAATCGGTAAAGAAGTACTTGCCTGCCAGATCAACCACAACGTAGGAGTCGGTGCGCTCGTTTTGCGGGATCGTTCCCTGACCGGCGACAGTGCGCATCTTGTCTGTGAAGTTCACGTTCAGGAAGGTCTCCCAGTTGCCGCCAACGGCACCGGCAGAGGCTTGCCAGGTGTGCTCCGGAATGTACGGCAGTTCGTCGCCGGTCATGACGTCACCCCAGGGATCATATTCACTTTCAAAGCTGTTGCGGAACTCTTTAACCGGTGTCCACGTGTAGTTGAACAGCAGCGGGAAGGAGATGCCCGACACTCCGGCGAGGGTATAGCCGGTAGCCAGTTCGAGTCCGCCGACTTTTGCCTTGCCGCCGTCAAATTGATCACCGATTTCACCACCGCCGCCGGTTGATTCCGTCACGGTGCCAACAATGTTGTCGTAGTCGTTGTAGAACACGATGGCACTGAAGTTTGCGTTGTCAGTGGTGTACCGCGTGCCGGCTTCGTAGTTGATGCTGGTTTCTTCATTGGATGAGCTGCCCGGTGCCGGCGGGTTGTAGCCTTTGAAGATGCCGCCGAGCAGTGACCAGTTGTCGTTCAGTGCGTAAAGCACGCCGATGCCCGGAATAAATACATCAATGTCGGTTTCTCTTACGCGGGTCGGACCGTTGTCGCGGTTAGGGTCGCTGGTGCTGAAATCCTTGCGGGTCATTTTGATGTTTTCATAACGAATGCCGGGTTCGAACGTCCAGTCACCCACACCGATGTCGCCTGACCAGAATACCGAGGTGGCCTCCGCGTCGCTGACGCGGTTGGTGGCTGAGCCCGGCGCGCCGTCCGTGGTCAGCACCATGACGCCGTTTTCCATGCGGAACTTGTCGTCATCCTGAAACCGGTCTTCTTCATCTTCGTGGTAACGAACACCCACGACGGAGCGCAGCGTGACACCGTCCCAGTCGAAGTTGTTGCCGAGCTGAGCCTGAATGCCACGCGAGTAGTACTCACGAGCGTTGTTGCGGTTAACGAGCGCGTCATCCGGGCTGTCCGCGCCACGCAGGTAGCTGAGCTCAGTGGCAAAGGCAGTCGGGTCTTCCAGAATGTCGGAGATGCCGGTGCCGTCGACTTTGGAAAGTTTGAACCAGTTGCGCTGGAACTCATTGTTGTAGGCGGTTGCACTAAAGTCCCAGCTGCCGTCGCGGTCCTCCAGCAGGTAGGTCAGCTGAATTTGTTCGTGGTCGGTTTTGATGTTGTCCAGCTGTGAACCGGTGTACCGGTCGTAAGGGTTGCGCTCGAAGTCTTCTTCAGTAAGACCGAGATACGTCTCATCGCCATCCCCTTCGGTTTTGCCCAGCTTCAGCACAGCGGCCTGATAAAGACGCGCCGATTCATCAGACTCAAGCCCAAGCTTCAGCACGTAATCGCGGTTGGTAAAACCGGTGTTCTGTTTCGCATCGTTAACCGTCAGGTTTTTAAACCCCTCAAAATCCTGCTGCACAGTCTCGAACTGGATTGCGAACGGGCCTTGCTTCGTGCCAATGCGCGCCAGAATGTCTGTGGCGTTGTCGGTGCCGCCGAGCATGCTCAGGTAGCCGGAGGTTGCTTCCGGCAGCGGAGTTGATCGCATGTTGATCGCGCCGCCTGTAGTTCGTGGACCGACTTCAATGGACGCGGGACCTTTCAACACTTCAACGGAGCTCATGCGCTTGGCCGTCGGAAAATAGTACGCCGACGGTGACGAGTAGGGCGCCGGTGCAATCAGCACGCCGTCTTCCAGCAGTGCAATCCGACTGCTCCGGTCACTGCCTGAGCCGCGGATACCAATATTCGGGCGCTGACCGAAGCCGTCTTCTTCCTGCAGGTAAAGGCCGGGCACATCGCGAAGAATGCGGTTGATGTCCGGGTATTCGAATTCCTGAATACGCTCAGCGTCAACCAGATAGGCAGAGCCGGCGATTTCTTCGGTGCCCTTGTTGCTGCCGATGATGGTCAGTACTTCGACGTCGCGCTTGTTGGGTTCGGCTGGTGCCGGTGTTTCATCCTGGGCCTGAGCAAATGCAACGGAACCCGCAAGCGCCAGCAGCGCCGGTGTCAAAAGGTAAGTTTTCATAGCTGTCTTTCTTGCAATAGTTGAAGTGCGATGACTGGAGCGTCATCTGAAGGTGGTGCACTTTATTGCAAATGAGAACTGTTATCAACCGCAAATGAGAGTAATTTTCATTTGATTGGTAAAGCTTTTAATTTCAATGCCTTGTCGGCATGTCACTCTTCCGTGAGGCTCGTCAGGCAGGGATGCGGTCGGCAAAATCTTCCAAAATGCGCGCCCACTCCAGCTTCAGCCACGGTGAATAGATATCGGGTTCTGCTTCAATCGCTGCGGCCAGATCAGCGGGTTTGATTAACCGCGTTGCCGCAACTTCTGAGCTGTCGATTTTGGGCTCGCCGGTATAGCGTCCGACGAACACCCAGCAAAGCTCATTCTCGGCACCGCTCTCGTTGTATTGAGCCTGGTACTCGAACTTAAAAAGAAAACTGAGTTCAGTTGTCAGACCGAGTTCCTCGCCGACCCGGCGATGCGCGGCAGCCAGCGTGTCTTCGCCGGCGCGCGGATGACTGCAGCAGCTGTTGGCCCAGATCAGCGGCCAGAGCGGTTTGTTCTCACTGCGCTGCTGCAACAACAGTTCTCCATTCTCGTTGAACAAAAATGCAGAAAACGCCCGGTGCAAAGTCCCTGCGCCAACGTGACAGTCGGCCTTGTTGAGCTGACCGGTTTCTTCATCATCGCTGTTGACCAGTATCAATAGGTCTTCAGCATGTTCCTGATAGGTCACTCTGCGGACCCTCCGATTGAATAAGCCAGCGCGGTTAATCCGCCACCGTTCAGCGCCTGCGAGACAACTTGTGCATGATCTTCACTTTCGCACAGCGCCAGCATCGCTCCGCCGCCGCCGCCGCCCGTTAACTTGGCGCCCAGGGCGCCGGCATTACGCGCCAGTTGAATGCCTCTTTCCAGTTCCGGTGTCGACACCTGCAGCGCGTTGAGTAGACCCTGATTAATGTTCATCAGTTCCCCCAGCGTTTGCAGGTCGTTCGATTGAATCGCTTCAACGCCGCGCAGGGTCAGATTGTCGATGTCATCAAATATCTTTTCGTACATCTTCGGATGACGTTCATAGGCCGCCCGAACCGCCTGCACGGTTTTTGCGGTCAGTCCTTCCGACCGTGTCATGCCCACAACCACCCACATCGGCTGCGGAACGTTCAGCAGTTCAACGAGCGGGGTTGTGCCGGTGCGGAAGACCAGTGGCTGGCCGAAGGTGGCCATCGTGTTGTCGATGCCACTGGGGTTGCCATGCGCTGTCTTCTCGGACTCCAACGCAAAGGCATTAATCTGATCTTCGCTGAGGCCCACTTTGAAGTGTTGGTTAATTGCGCGAATCACCGCAACGGCTAACGCTGCCGAACCGCCCATACCCATGCCGCGCGGTACGTCCGGGAATACTTCGATACGCATACCGCGGTCGCCGAGGCCGAGCTGTTCAAGAATCTCGCTCGCAGCCAGCTCAAACGAGCGCCGGTTCTCTTTAACCGCATTCAGCTGATATTCAACGCCCCACTTCGGGATCAGCAGGTGCACGCCGCTGTCGCAGTCCTCGATCACGGCCCGCGTGGTCAGCGGAATCGGGCACGCGATGGCGTGACGACCGTAGACCACTGCGTGTTCGCCCAGCAGAATAACCTTGCCGTGGCCGACACCCACTTCGGCGTCGGACTTGGCTTCTTCGGTGATCTTTTTGTGGCTTGCGGTTGTGCTGCTGCTGCAACTTTCGAGAATTTCGCGAGCCTTCCAGACTTTAATTTCACCACTGCGCAGCAGCTGCTCGAGTACATCGTCAAACAGCTCCGGTGGCGTGCCTGCGGCTTTAACAACACTGCGGGCGTGCAGCGTCATATGGCCTGACTGAATGCCTTCGGTTGCCAGCGCTTTCAGTGCCGCGTAGTTCTGTGCCAGCCCGACGGCTGCCATGACTTCAGCGAGTTCTGTCGCTGATTCAACACCGGTCAGTCTGAGGTTGACCGCCACACTCGGGTTCGATTCGAGTGGTCCGCCGACCGTGCCGACTTTCAATGGCATCGCAAGGCTGCCGCGCAGATTGCCGTGTTCGTCTTTCCACCACCGCGACAGAGCCGTGTAGCGCCCGTCGCGCGCGGCGTAGGCATGCACGCCTGCCTCAATTGCCCGCCAGTCATTGCCTGTGGCAAGTGCCACGGCATCGACGCCGTTCATGATGCCCTTATTGTGTGTGGCTGCACGGTACGGATCTACCTGGGCGAAGTCGGAGGCAATGATGATGCCGTCACGCACCTGTTCCCCGGTGTAGCCTTTGCCGCCAAGCACATCGACCGGCAATGTCACTTCGGCTCTGGCGATCGAGCGGTCTGCCAGGTTCGACAAGATTCGCAGGAACACCTTGCCATCGGTGATGGATTCGATCAGTGATGCGACACCTTCGCACATGCCGTTGACGAGATTCGCGCCCATCGCATCGCGGGTGTCCACCAGCAAATGCACGACGAGCATTTCCGAGTTGCTTGACGGTAACGGATAGCGGTTCATCTCAAGGTCGACCGCGCCGCCGCCTCTGGCAACCATGCGTGGGTGAAAACTGTTGGCGAGATCAAGAATTTCCTGCTTGCGACTCAGCACTTCTTCACCGGCCGCTTCAATGTTCGGAATTTCAACGACCTGAATTTGTCCGATCAGGATCGGATCGTCGGACGATGTTTTATAGCCGTCGGCAGCCCGCGCCGTTTTCGCAGCGGCACTCAGTGCCGCAACAATGGAAGGTTCTTCAACGACCAGAGGTACAACGTAGTCGCGTTCGTTAATCAGAAAGTTAAGGCCCAGACCGATCGGCATGCCCATGACGCCAATGACGTTTTCGATCATTTTGTCGGCGGCGCTGAGCTTCAGGGTGTGATCACCACTGCTCAGGGTATTGAAGTCTTCGTCCGTGACGAGGCCCTTGTCGCGCACTGCGCGAACCCGCTCGTCGATAGACATTTTGTAGAAATCAGGGATTCTTGAACGATCCACGGCGTACTCCGCTATTGGCCGAAGGTTTAATGATGACTTTACGGCGCTGAGGTCGCAAGCGTGACCGGTTTTGCAGGGGTGCAATGCCTGCAGACCGGTGCGACAATCAATTTGGGTCTGGCGCCATGCCCTAGGTAACATCAGGAGCAACATGGAAAAGTTCTGGTTAAAACGCTATCCGTCCGGCATACCGCACAATCTTGACTTGCATCCGGATGAAACCGTCGTCGACGTGTTTGATAAGTCCGTGCGCGAGTTTGCCGACCGGCCGGCATACAGTAGCTTCGGTAAGACGATCACCTTCAGTGATCTGAATGTTCTGAGCGCCCGGTTCGCGGCGTATCTGCAAACCAAGCTCGGCCTGGAGCGCGGGGACAAAGTGGCGATCATGATGCCCAACACCCTGCAGTATCCGATCGCGCTGTTCGGTATTTTGCGTGCCGGTATGGTGGTGGTAAACGTTAACCCGCTGTACACGCATCGGGAGTTGCACCATCAGCTGAAAGACTCGGGCGCAAAAGCGATCGTGATCGTCGCCAACAGCGGCGCTGTGCTTGAGGAGGCACTCGCTGAGGGTGATACCGGGGTTCGCAGCATCATTCTGTCTGAAATCGGCGATATGCTGGATACGCCGAAACGTCAGCTTATTAACTTTGCGGTGCGCTATATAAAGCGACTTGTTCCGTCATTTACCTTGCCGCACCCCATTCGCTTCCGTGACATCGTCGACCGCGATGATGGTGTGTTCCAGCGCCCGCGCGAGTTGACGGGCAAGGATCTCGCGTTTTTGCAGTACACCGGCGGCACCACCGGCGTATCGAAAGGCGCGATGCTGAGTCACTCCAACATGGTCGCCAATCTGCGGCAGGTCAATGCGTGGTTCTCGAGCGTTAATATTCGCGGCAGCGAAATTATGTTTACGCCGTTACCGCTCTATCACGTGTACGCGCTCACCTGTAACTGTCTGGCTTATCTGGAAAACGGCGGCCTGAATGTTTTGATCACCGACCCGCGTGATACCAAGGGTTTGATTGCCGAGATGAAGCGTTGGCAGTTCACAGCAATCACCGGCGTGAACACCCTGTACCAGAGCCTCGTGAACCATCCGCGGCTGGCCGAGGTTGATTTTTCATCCGTCAAAATTGTTTCGGCAGGCGGTATGGCCGTCATGGAGCCCACGGCCAACCGTTGGCAGGAGATCACCGGTACCACCATTCTGGAAGGTTACGGGCTGACAGAAGCCTCGCCGGTGGTGACTACGAACTTGCCGCGAAACCAGGGCTTTACCGGCAGCATCGGTCTTCCTCTGCCGGATACAGAACTCGCTCTGCGCGATGATGCCGGCAAGGACGTGCCGCAGGGTGAGCCCGGGGAACTTTGCGTTCGTGGTCCCCAAGTGATGCAGGGTTATTGGCAGCGACCGGATGCGACCGATGAGACATTCACCGAAGACGGGTTCCTGAAAACGGGCGACGTTGCGATTGTGACGGTCAATGGCGATTTCAAAATCGTTGACCGGAAGAAAGACATGATTCTGGTGTCCGGCTTTAACGTATTCCCCAACGAAATCGAGCAGGTCGTCGTCGCGCACCCGGCAGTGGCTGAAGCAGCTTGTATCGGCTTGCCTGCAAAGCGCGGTGGCGAAGTTGTCTGCGTCTACGTTGTGCTGATGCCTACCGCCAGCCTGACCGAGGCGGAACTGATCGACTACTGCCGCCACGAGCTGACCGCTTATAAAGTGCCGAAGGTGGTTCGCTTTACTGATGACCTGCCGAAGTCAAACGTCGGCAAGGTGCTGCGGCGCGAGCTCAGGGACCAGGCTGAGCCACTCGACTGATTCAGCCTTTCGGTTTCAGTGCTTTTGCCGCGGCTTCCCAATGGTCATCGTGAATCCAGGCGCCTGTGAAGCCGGCTTCTTCCACGCTGTCCAGTTTTTCATGCAGGCGCTTTCGATGCGCAAGCACTGTGCCTTTGTAGCTGCGAATCACTTGTTGATTGTGGCTCAGATAGGGGGCCATGAAGTCGTGCACAGCATCGCTGAAACTGACGCCCTCAGGTGCGACGGCGTTGACCATGCCAAGCGACAGGGCTTCTGACGCTTTCACGCGCTGACCGGTAATCAGCATATGCAAAGCCCGTGAGTCACCGACCAGATCCAAAAGATCAATGCCGCCACCCCAGGCTGTTGTGACGTTGAGCCGCGATTGAATCAGCCCGATTTCTGCGTGGTGAGCTGCAATTCTCAGATCGCATGCCAGCGCCAGTTCTGCACCACCGCCGAGCGCAAGCCCGTTGATGGCGCCAATCACCGGTAACGGAAAGTAGCGAATCTGATCCAACGCCCGCCGGCCCCGGCGTGACATCGCAATCGTGTCGGTCTCGCTGCGCACGGCATCCAGCTCTTTCAGGTCGCCCCCGGCAGCAAAGGCTTTGTCGCCGGCACCGGTCAGCAGCGCGAGCTTAATGTTTTCGTCGCCCCGGTAGCCGGCCAGAGTCGACGCGATCTCGTCGAGCAGAGCGAGGTTCAACGCGTTGCGTTTTTCCGGTCGGTTCAGGGTCAGGTGCAGAACGTGGTCCCTGACCTCAACGAGCAAAGATGATGACATTGCAGGATGCCTGATCAGTCGAAGTACAGCCGCATGACGCATTCGGCGATGCACGCGGGGCGGTCCTGACCTTCCACCTCAACCGAATATTTTTCAATCAGTTCAATGCTGCCTTTGACTTCCTCTGCGGAAACGAGCTCGCAATGGGCTTTAATCCTGCTGCCTGCCGGCACCGGCGCCGGGAAACGCAGTTTGTTGATACCGTAGTTGATGACGTTCTGGACGCCCGGGAACAGCGGTTTGCTTTCATCGACAAGCCCGCGCAGCATCGGGTAAAGCGACAGCGTGAAATAACCGTGGGCGATCGTTGTTTTAAAAGGCGACTCTTTCGCTGCTCTTTCCGGATCGACGTGAATCCACTGCATGTCGCGGGTGGCCCGGCCAAATTCGTTGATCATTTCCTGAGTGACGGGCTCCCAGTCGCTGGTGTGAATCTCTTGACCAACGAGTGCCTGAAGTTCTGCCAGAGTATCGGCAAGTGCCATAAGTGTGCTCCACGGTATTTAACAGTTTGCTGATGGGTTGGCGGCGACGGGTAAGCCGCTGCCAGCCGCGATGCTAACAGAGTTGTCCGCGGGCGTGGCGACGCTTCCGACGACGCGCTGAGCAGAGCGTCTTTTTAAGCTGTAAAACACATTGAAAAACAAGTGTTTGTAGTAATTCGGCAGTACTGCTGTTGCCGTTCGAAGGGTGCCGCGTTGTAGTCCTGATGAGACCGGTTAGCGAACCGGCAGTGAATGGCGCCCGTGCTGCAGGAACTCTGTCCCTGTGAGTTGTTCAAAAAGAGGCAGAGAGCGCGTTGCGCTGTATATAATGATTTTCGAAATTCCTTCACAAACTGCTGAACTGCAGTCGGGTTTTTATCTGGTGTTAAAGCATATTCGAACGGGACTGATCGCGCTCAAGTTGGCAGCCGTGCTGCTGGCGGCAGTCGTCGTGGCGGGATGTGCGTCGCAACAGCAGAATCAGAGTCAGCAACCGCCTTCGCAACAACAGGGCCAACAGCAGTCGCAACAGGGTCAGCAGGGGCAGCAGCAGTCCCGGCAAGGCCAGGAAGGCCAGGAGCAATCGCAGCAAGGACAGCAGGGACAACAAGGCCAGCAAGGCCAGCAAGGTCAACAGGGCCAGCAAGGCCAGCAGGGTCAGCAGGGTCAGCAGGGTCAGCAGGGTCAGCAGGGACAACAAGGTCAGCAAGCCGGAACCAGCGATGGTGAATCCGGTAGTGCCGGCGGAGCCAGTGGCAGTCAGAGCGGGCAAGGCTCGCAGACCGGCTCTGACGGCGCCTACCAGGGCTCGGCCGACGGTCCTGTCGATATCGCCACAGGCACCGGTGATACCGAGGCTCTCGATCGAATTCTGAATGAGTCTTTAGGCGAGTTTGACGGAGAGATCGCCAGCGAACAGGAGGTGCTTGCCTCCAGCGGCCGCGGTTCGTCGCGGTCTGCCAGCAATCGTGAAGCCAGCGATGCGGGTGCCGTAGCCGGGGGTGGCATGGGCGGAATGCCGGGCGACTCTGCGAATCAGGGAGCAGCCGGCAGCGGTGTGGGTAGTCCCGGGTCAATGTCAGGTGTGGCGGATGGTTCCGAAACGCCAAGACCAGCGCAGGATGATGGCTTGTCGGATGAAGAGCGTGCTGCGCGAATTCCGGAGGACATTCCGGTCGATGCTGCCGGTGAAGACGTGGTCGCCCGCCAGATTCGTGAGCTCGCGATTCAGGAACCTGACCCTGAGCTGCGTGAAGCGATTTGGGACGAGTATCGCCAGCATACGGGTATGAAGCGATGACGGTGCAGCTGCAAAACTTGTTGCGGCTGTGTGGGCTCGCTGGCATCGCGCTGGTCATCGCAGCATGCTCAACCGCGCGGACGGAAAAGTACGACAACGTCGATGCTGTTCGCGCTCAAACTGAGATCAGTCAGGAAAGACTGCTCGATATCGGCATTGTCCTGTTTGACCCGAACATTCCCGACAGTCTCGATAAGCAGGAGAAGGAGTTTATCTTTCCTGACGTCCGCAGAGCCGAAGCACGCTACATTCCCTATCACCTGAAGGGCACGCTTGAAGGCACCGGACACTGGGGTGCAGTCTGGGTGCTGCCCCAGCGCGCGGACAGCGTCGACATCATCGTGATGGGCGAAATTGACGAGTCGGACGGCCTCGAAGCTTCGTTAAAAGTCGGCGCCTGGGATGCGACCGGCGAAGAGTGGCTGAACAAGCGTTACAAAGCGAAGATACCGGCAAGCGCTTACTCCAAGCTCCGCGATGCCAGTGAAGATCCTTATCAGAATATCTACAACGAGATTGCGAACGATCTGCTGGAAGTGCGGGATCAAAAAAGTTCGGCTGAGTTGGTTCGTATTCGGGAGGTTGCCGAGCTTCGCTACGGGGCGGCGCTGGTGCCCGATGCGTTTGAAGATTATCTGAGCACCAACTCCAAAGGCGAGTACGAGGTGCAGCGGTTGCCGTCGACCGATGATCCGATGGTCGCGCGTTTGCGCGCTGTTCGTGAGCGCGAGTACATGTTGATCGACACGCTCAATGAGTACTATGCCGGGCTCTATTACGATCTTTCGCAACCCTATAAGGACTGGCGCAAAGCATCCCGCGAAGAATCCATTCGCTATGCCGAGTTGAAGCGTCAGGCGCGTATCCGTCAGGTCATGGGTGTTGCTGCGATCGTCGGCGCTATTGCCTACGAAGGTTCAGGCGGGGGCAACAGTGCGATTACTAATGCTGCGATTCTCGGCGGTATCGAAGGACTGCGCAGCGGCTTTGGCAAGTCGGCCGAAGCCAAGCTCTATCAGGAGTCTTTGCGCGAGCTCGGTGCGTCGTTTGACTCCGAGGCTGAACCCGTCGTTATTGAAGTGGAAGGTCAGACACGCCGTTTGTCGGGTACGGCTGAAGAGAAGTACGAAGAGTGGCGTCGTATTCTGCAAGAGATCTACGCTGCTGAAACGGGCTTGGTAAACGACATCGTCCTAGACGACTCAGGCGTTGATGACGACAACTGATTCGCGCATGACTAATCTGACAGCGGGCACTACTTTCGGAGGACGTTTCGAGCTGTTGGACCGGCTGGGTGCC
>CAYLLI010000047.1:9136-14005 GCA_964384295.1 uncultured Chromatiaceae bacterium | reverse complement strand
AGCGAGAAGCTTTCTGCCCTGCAAATAAAACGCCGCAAAACTTTTGCTGTCAGGGTCGCCGCGTAACACAACGGTGTCGTAGCCCTGCGACAGGCCCACGATCTGCAGTTTGACATCGTACTGATCCGACCAGAACCAGGGAATCTGTGCGTACTCGACCGGATCGCCGCAGATCGTGCCGGCAACGGTTTTCGCCTGTTCCAATGCGTTGTGCACCGACTCGAGGCGTACGCTGCGACTGAGCAGACGGTTCGGATGAGAGGTGCAGTCACCGGCGGCGAGAATCGCAGGATCCTCGGTTTGACAGAATTCGTTCACGACAATGCCGTTATCGACTTTTAGCCCGGCGTTTTCGGCAAGCTCGGTGTTCGGCAGGATACCGATGCCGATGATCACCATGTCGGCCGGCAATACTTCGCCGTCTTTCATGTTGATGCCGGTCACCCTGTCATCACCGGCAAAGTTTTCGGCAAACACGCCACAGCGCAGATCAACGCCCGCGTCGGTATGCAGCTTGGTGTAGAACTCGGAAAGCTCCGGCGCGACAACCCGCTGCAGCGGCCGTTCGGCCATTTCAAGTACGGTCACGTTCAAGCCACACTTACGTGCAATCGCGGCGACTTCGAGCCCGATATAACCTGCGCCGAGAATGACCAGATTCTTTGCTGACTGAAAGCCCGCTTTGATCGCTTCAACGTCAGCGATGTCCCGCAGATAGTGAACACCGGCAAGATCGCTACCCGGAATCGGGGCTTTGCGTACCCGACTGCCGGTGGTCAGTACCAGCCAGTCATATTCCAGGCTGCTGCCGTCGCTTAAGGCGACGGCCTTGCTGTCCCGGTCGATCGACTCCACTCGTGTATTAAGCTTCAGGTCGATGTTGTGCTCGGGATAGTACTTCTCAGGCTTGAAATAAAGACGCTCGGTATCGAGTTCGCCGGCCAGAAATGCTTTTGACAGCGGTGGTCGCTGGTACGGGACGTAGGCTTCTTCACCCACCAGCGTAATAGAGCCCTCAAAGCCCTTCTGCCGCAGTGATACAGCAACCTGTCCTGCCGCATGGCCGGCGCCGACTACAACAACTCTCTCAGTCATAAGGATAATTCCTGCCCCGGGTGCTGCCTGAACGCAGCGGGACAAAGGGTTTAATACAGTTTGGCGCCGATTATACTGATGAATCACGCCCGATGGGCGAAACCCAATGACTTAAAAGGCAGCTTTGATGGAATCCAGTGTTCGAGTGAGTGAGTTCGGCGGCCCTGAAGTGATGGCTGTGGAAGCTATTGAAACGCCTGCTGCCGCAGCGAATGAGGTGGTTATTCGCCAGACCGCGATCGGGGTTAACTTTATTGATACTTACCATCGCTCCGGCCTGTATCCGCTTGAATTGCCGACGGGCCTCGGGCTTGAAGCCGCCGGTGAGGTTATCGCCGTAGGCGGCGATGTATCGGGGTTTCGTCAGGGTGACCGGGTCGCGTATGCGACAACCCCGCCGGGGGCGTATGCCTCGGTCAGAGCGGTGGCAGCGGATCGCGTGGTGCATCTGCCGGATGGCGTCGACGAGAGCACGGCGGCAGCATCGATGCTGAAGGGATTTACCGCCTGGTATTTGTTGTTCAGAAGCTACGCAGTGCAGCCGGGCGACACCGTATTGATGTATGCGGCAGCCGGTGGCGTTGGTTTAATTGCCTCTCAGTGGGCAGCGCATCTGGGTGCGCGCGTTATTGGTGTCGTCAGCACGCAGCAGAAAGCAGAACTTGCACTAAAAAACGGTTGCAGCGATATCGTGATGGCAGATGATGCCGATTTTGTTACTTCGGTCCGCGAGCTTGCCGGTTCCGATGGCGTCGCCGCGGTCTACGATTCGGTTGGCAAAGACACCTTCTTTCAGTCACTCGATTGCCTGCGACCCCACGGCACGATGGTGACCTACGGCAACGCGTCAGGACCTGTTGAACCCTTTTCGCCGCTGGAACTGGCATCGCGGGGATCGCTGTACGTGACGCGTCCTGTGCTGTTCGATTTCATTGCGGATCGCGAGGGTTTAACTGAAGCTCGCGACGCCCTCTTTGGTGTCATCCAAAGCGGAGCGGTTAAGGTGACGGTGAACCATGAGTATCCGCTAGCTGATGTGGTGACAGCGCATCGTGATCTTGAATCCCGGCGTACTTCCGGTTCAGTGATTCTGAGGCCGTAACTGACTCCACTCACTCATTCTCTCAGTAGAGCGGTGTCTGTAAACGTTACTCTGTCATGGTCTGATCGTTGAACTGTGCGTCGTCATAACTGCCCTCGTAGAAATCGAAAGCTGCTTCTGCCGGTGAGTCTGCAACGGGCTCTGAGTTTTTTACGAGCTGCTGGTCCGTGTATGTTTTCGACTGCGCTAGCTGAGCGTCTTCCTGCGCTGCACTAGTCATTGGTTCTGCCTTCATCGGCGCGTCTGTGGTGTTCAGAGTTTGGGCTGGCTGTTGCTCGACTTCGGGAACAAGGGTTGTTAGCGCACCTGCGGCGATCAGCGCGCACAACGATGCAACGATTATTGTTTGTGTTTTCACATTCTTCCTCATTCTTTGTTGAGCAACTGCCAGAGCCGACATTCTTCCTCAAAAGTGTTTCAGCTTTACGACAAACGGAAAAAATCATCAGCAGAATCTCCCGGCGGGCACTTTCGGGCTGTCGGCGACTGCTGAAATAAATACGTCACTAAATGTTTTTTTAGGCATAACAAACTGTAAACAGAGCCATCACAAATCCCCGCTAGTTTCTCTGGTTGACGCAATTCGCACATCGAAAAAATTGACCTTTGTAACGACCAATTTGTAACGACCAAGCAGAACAGGGGAAATACATGAAACCGGAAAAATTTGACGGCGATAACGCCGCTATTCACGATCAGCACGAAAACATTCCTACCAACGAGTCTGGCAATACGCCTTTTTCATTAATTCTTGATAACGCGATGTCGCGTCGTGTTGTCGTACAGGGCGGGGTTGCCGCCGCCGTCGCAGGCTTCCTTGCTCCGCAGGATTCGTTCGCCAAGGGCTTTGGCCGGAAACGCAAAAAGCGCGATCTGGTGGGTTTCGAGCCGGTAACGATCGCTCAGTACACCGCCGAGAGTCTCGGCGCCACCATTCCGGTGATTTCGAAGGACTATCAGTATCAGGTGCTGATTCCCTGGGGCACTCCTATTGTCCCGGGCGTTCCTGAGTACACCGGTGATCCAAGCTTCCGTCCCACCGCCGCAGAGCAGGAGTACCAGATCGGCATCGGCCATGACGGCATGTGGTTCTTCCCTGAGAAGAAGGGCAACCGCTGGGGTTGGGATGACGATGGCGATGATGACGATCGCCGCAAAGGCTTTATCGGCGCCATTGCCCGCTATGGCGACGATGATGATTACGATGAAGATGATTACAGCCGCGGTTACGGGCGCCTGTCAAACCGCGACGGCATCATCTGCATCAACCATGAGTTTGGCAGAAACACACATCTGTTAGGGAAGGCGTTCCCGGAAAGCCTGGATGACGTGCGCCTCTCGCAAGCGGGTCATGGCTGTGCCGTTGTTCGTGTCCGACGTAAGGCTGACAAGTGGGATGTGAAATTCGACGACCGCAACCGCCGGATTACAGTGAACACGCCGGTTGAGTTCGACGGACCCGTTGCGGGCACGGAATTCCTGGAGAATACGGCCGGCAATGCACCGCTTGGCACGGTGAACAACTGTGGCAGCGGTGTCACCCCGTGGGGTACTTACCTGACCTGTGAAGAAAACTTCAACGGTTACTTTGGCTCCAACGACCCGAACTTTGAGCCGCTGAACGAGAAGCAGGCGCGTTACGGTTTCTCCGCAAATGGTTTCGGTTACGGCTGGCATGTGTTTGATGACCGCTTCGATCTGTCCAATCCGGACTACGCGAATGAGTACAACCGGTTTGGCTGGATCGTTGAGATTGATCCGCAGAATCCGAACAAAGCGCCCGTCAAGCACACAGCTTTGGGCTGCTTCAAACATGAAGCGATTGCCATCCGGGTTGCGAAGAACGGCAAAGTGCACTGCTACATGGGCGATGACCAGCGCTTCGACTACTGCTACAAGTTTGTATCAAGATACAAATGGCAACGGGCTGTACGTCGCGGTATCAGCCCGCTCGCGGAAGGCACGCTTTATGTGGCGCGTTTCGATGCTGATGGTACCGGTGAGTGGCTTGAGTTGTCCGTAGATAACCCTGTGCTCGCGGAGCATTTTTCGTCTCAGGCTGAGCTGCTTGTGAATACCCGTATCGCCGCCGACCTCGTCGGCGCCACGCCGATGGATCGTCCGGAGTGGACGGCGATGGGCCCCGACGGTGACACCGTGTTCTGGACGCTGACAAACAACTCGCAGCGCACGGAGCCAAATGCACCTAACCCGGAAGCGCCGAACAGCGATGGCCATATCATCAAGACACGCGATCGCGGTGAAGGTAAGGGAAGAAAGTTTGACTGGGACTTCTTTATTCTGGCGTCGGATACGCAGGGCACCGAGGAAGTGTTTACCGATCCGGATGCAGCGTACGTTGACAGTGATGGCCGCCTGTTCATCGGTACTGACGGCGGGCAACCTGATGGCTTGCAGGATCAGTTAACGGTATTCGATACCACGAAAAAGCTCGGCCCTGGTCAGATACCGCAGGCGAAGCGTTTGTTTGTCGGTGTTTCCAGCGATGAGATCACCGGCTTCACAATGACGCCAAACCGCAAAACGGCGATGACCAATATGCAACACCCGGGTGACGGCGATCCGACCAGAACGAACTTTCCGGCCCCGACCGATGGTGTAACTATCCCCCGCGATTGCACGATCGTGATTACGAAGAAAGATGGCGGCAA
>CAYLLI010000047.1:0-9036 GCA_964384295.1 uncultured Chromatiaceae bacterium | reverse complement strand
ACGTCGGTCAGACGTGAGTTGGTCATGTGAGTCTGGACCGCATCGCAGCCGTCAAAATCTTTGCCTGCACCGCTGCCGCCTGCCAGTGTTTCATAGTACTGATGCTTGTCGTTGCCGAAGGTCAGGTTGTTCATCGTGCCCTGTGCCGATGCCAGAATGCCGAGCGCACCGAACAAGGCATCGACAATGCTTTGAGAGGTCTCAACGTTGCCGGCCACAACGGCCCGGCCGCGTTCGGGGCTTAAGATCGAAGCTTCCGGAAAGCGCAGCGTCAGTGGACGCAGGCAGCCCGCGTTCAGCGGTATGGGCCGGTGGGCCAGGGTGCGAAACACATACAGTGCAGCCGCGCGGGATATGGCTTCAGGCGCATTAAAGTTACCTGCCGTTTGATCGCTGGTGCCGGCGAAATCGATACTCGCAGTGCCGGCAGTCCTGTCGATGTCGATGGCGGCGCGGATAACGTCTCCGCTGTCCATCTCAACGCTGAAGCTCCCGCTATGCAGCTGCCGAATCGCATCGCGAACCACACGCTCGGCGTTGTCGAGCACGTGCCCCATGTAGGCATCGACGGTGGGCTGTCCATGTTCATCGGCGAGTTCACAAAGCAGGCTGATGCCACGCGTGTTGGCGGCAATCTGAGCGACCAGATCAGCAAGGTTCTGAGCCGGGTTGCGTGCCGGCCACTGCGAAGCAGAAAGATGCTCACGAATGGCGCTTTCCCGCAGTTCTGCGTTTTCCACCAGACAAAAGTTCTCGAACAGAATGCCTTCTTCATCGATGCTCGTGCTGTCCGGTGGCATCGAACCGGGGCTGATGCCGCCGATGTCGGCGTGGTGCGCGCGTGATGCAACCAGCGCTTTTAGGTTGCCCGTGTCAGGGTCCAGCAGCGGGGAGACGACGGTAATATCGGGCAGATGCGTGCCGCCTGCATACGGGGAGTTACTGGCATACGTGTTGCCACAAAGCAGCCCGTCACGCTCGCTGTCGAGCACCGCCCGTACGCAGCTGTCCATCGAGCCCAGATGCACCGGAATATGGGGGGCATTGGCAATCAGTTCGCCATTGGCATTAAAGATGGCGCAGGAAAAATCGAGCCGGTCTTTGATGTTGGTAGACCGCGCCGAAGCCTGCAGAGCGTCGCCCATCTGTTCGGCGATGTGCATGAAGCGGTTGTTGAAGATTTCCAGCAGGACAGGATCCACGGCAGTCGCTGCCGGCTTACTGCGTTGTTGCTTTTGCGTTCGCGTCAGAACTAATTGGCCTGCTGCATTCACTTCAGCTGACCAGCCTGCGAGTACCAGGGTGCTTGAGTTCTTGCTGACGATCAGCGCCGGGCCCTGAACCCCCGTGTCCCTGCCGAGGCTCTGCAAAGGAATGCAGTCAATAGTTTGCCAGCGGTTGTCCAGAAAGACGTCCACAACACCCGGTGCATGCATTGCCGTTTCACCCGCAGGGAGAGCGGATTCGTTGCTTGGGCGCAACGTTGCAGAGCGAACTTCCACCGACTCGACGATGAGTGTGCTATCAGCTGATGGAGTAAACCCGAAGCGGTCCCTGTGCAGAGCGGTAAATTTTTCGTGCAAGCCATCGAGCAGTTCGTCGGGTAACGCTGAGGCGGTAACGGCGAGTGTGTTGTCACTGTCGCTAATGCGCACGAACAGCCGAACGGCAGAATTCATTTCCACGCTATCGCCTGCTTGAGTCCGTAGCGAAGATTCTGTGGTGTCCAGAAGATGCCGGGTTGCCGATTGAATGAGCGCTTGCTGATCATTCAGGCGGGCGCCGATAGTGGCTTGCGCCATCTGAGTGAGTGGCGCGACGCCGATGCCATGAGCCGACAAGACGCTGGACAAAGGATCAACCAGCACGCTTTCAATCCCGAGCAGATCCGCCACCGCACACGCATGCTGACCACCTGCGCCACCGAAACTGCACAACGCAAAGTTGGCGGGTGTTTGGCCCTGTCGCGCTGTGATGTGGCGGATGGCATTGGCCATGTTCTCTGTGGCTACCCGCAGAAACCCTTGCGCTGCTTCTTCCGAAGTGTAGCTGGTGTTGCCGGCTTCGTTGATGTGCTGAGTGAGTTCGTTGAAGGCAGCGTGCACGGCCGCCAGATCGGCAGGCTCATTCCCTGCGGGCCCGAATATTTCCGGCAACGTTGCTGCCTGCAACCGGCCCGTCATCATGTTGGCATCGGTAATGGTCAGCGGGCCTTTGTTTCTGTAGGCCTTAGGTCCCGGATAAGCACCTGCTGATTCCGGCCCGGCCTGCAGTCTGCCGTCGGTAAAATGCAGTACCGAGCCGCCGCCGGCTGCGATCGTATGAATGTCGATCATCGGTGTCTGAATCGAAGAGCCACCGATTTCCGTGACCGATGTCAGTTCGTGTCCGTTGTCGTACACCGACACGTCGGTGGATGTGCCACCCATGTCGAAGCCGATCAGTCGTGTCAGGCCAGCCCGCTCGCCTGCGGCTGCCATGCCCACCATGCCGCCGGCCGGGCCGGACAGAACGCTGTCTTTGCCGAGTAGCTCAGATCCGTTCACCAGCCCGCCATTGCTCTGCATCATCAGCAGTTGGCCGGGTGCGTGATTGTTGGCAGCGAGCATTCCTTCAAACGACTGTATGTAATGTCGCAGCACCGGGCTCACGTAGGCATCGGCAACTGTGGTGTGCCCTCGCAGCACAAAGTTTTGCAGCCCGCTCAGCTCATGCGATACCGACACATGGTTGAAGCCGATTCGAAGAGCGATGTCTCGCAGTTGCGTCTCATGCTCATCAAAGCAATACGCATGCAGCAGGCAAATCGCCAGGCAGCGCTCACCGGCATCAAACAGCCGTTGGAGGATGGCTTCTGCCTGTGTCTCGTTCAATGGCTGCAGCACTGCGCCGTTTGCATCGACCCGTTCATCGATCTCGATCACCCGGCTGTACAACGGTTCCGGCCGGACGATATGCAGCGCAAAAATGTCAGGCCGCGACTGGTTGCCAATGACCAATGCATCGGCCATGCCCTTTGTGGTGATGAATACTGGCGGTTCACCCCGATGCTCCAGCAGTGCGTTGGTTGCCACCGTAGTGCCCATGCGAATGGTATCGATACGCGCATCCGGATGATCGTGCAGCGTGCGGCGCACGGCTTCGGCCGCGGCGTCCTGGTATTGCGCCGGGTTCTCAGACAGCAGTTTGCTTACGGTAAGCCTGCCGTCAGGATCACGTGCGATGACGTCGGTAAACGTCCCGCCCCGATCAATCCAGAATTGCCAGTGCTCAGTCATGCAGAGTTCCCGTTTGAGAGCCCGCATTGTAGGGCAAATGGGCTACCGCATGGGCGTAGCTGCGTGTTGCCGCAGTGATTCAAATTTGCCAGACTGCAAACGAATTCGGGGGCGAGATAAAGCATGACAAATTCTGTCTGGATCGTAACGACGCTGGTCGGTTATATGGTGGTGCTGGTGCTGATCGGTATCTGGGCGCAGCGGCGCACGGCTGATCAGGAGGACTACTTTCTGGGCGGACGTCAGCTGGGTCCCTGGGTGGCGGGGCTCAGTGCTTCTGCCAGTTCGTCATCGGCATGGTCGCTGCTCGGCGTGAGCGGGACCGCTTATGCGCTTGGTCTGGAAGCCTTTTGGTTTTTGCCGGGAGTTATCGGCGGTTACCTGTTTAGTTGGTTCTACATTGCGCCCCGAATGCGGCGGGCGGCTGAAGAGAACGATGCGGTGACGTTGTCTGAACTGTTGTTCGGTCGTTACGACGGCTCTGCAGTGATTCGTTCAGCTTCTGTCATCATCGTCGTCAGTTTCATGTTCTACGTGGCGGCACAGTTTCAGGGTGCCGGCCTCGCATTTTCCAGCAGCTTCGGCCTGTCGCCGACTACCGCCATTCTTGTCGGCGCGCTGATCGTACTGGTGTACACGTTGATCGGCGGGTTCTGGGCGGTTGCTGTTACCGATGCTGTGCAGGCCGCCTTGATGGTGGCGATTGCAGCGTTGCTGCCGGTGCTTTGTCTCCTCGAGGTGGGCGGCTTTTCGGGGCTTGCTGCTGCGATGGCTGAAGTGAGCGATCCGACGTTTCTGAGTTTGTCCGGCCAATACAGTGGCCTTGCCGGTGTTGGTTTTATTCTCGGTACGCTAAGCCCCGGGGCCGTTTATCACGGTCAGCCCCATGTCGTGAACCGCTTTATGGCTTTGAAAGACGATGCCAGCCTGCAGCAGGGCCGGATTATTGCGATTGGCTGGGCCTTTGTTGTGTTTTCCGGAATGCTGATCCTGGGTTGGACCGCGCGCGTGTTGTTTCCGGTGTCGGGCAATGAGGAACAAATCTTTTTTCACGCGACAGCGCAACTGTTGCCGCCGGTGGTGGCCGGCATTATGACGGCCGGCGTGCTGTCGGCGATTATGTCGACGGCGGACAGCCAGCTCCTGGTGGCCGCGTCATCGATTGCGCGCGACTGGAATCTGTCGGAAAGCCGGGCCCATGCGAAAGTGCTGACCGACTCCAGAGTCGTCGTCACGCTGGTCACTGTTGTGGCATGCGTCATTTCCTTATTCCTGCCGTCGTCGATCTTCGACCGCGTGTTGTTTGCCTGGCACGCATTGGGTGCGGCGTTTGGTCCGCTGGTGCTGTTGTTTGTTGCCGGTGTCCGGGTGCAAAAGAATGCCGCACTCGCGAGTCTCTGGATTGGCTTCGGACTCACCGTTATTTTCAACTGGCTACCGAACACCCCGGGCGACATTGTTGAGCGGGTGGTTCCGTTCCTGTTGGCGATTGCCTTAGCCTGGTGGGGCAGAGAGCGCGATGTCGCCGGCTAACGGGGATTCACCCCGGGGCATTGTCTGTTTCTCGCACGGCCTGGAGAGTGGACCGCGCGGCACCAAGATCAATGCGTTGATGCCGCTTGCGGAGCAGTCCGGCTGGCGCACAGAGTCCCTAGATTACCGTGGCATTAAAGATCCGGTAGAACGGATTCGTATTCTTTCTGATTGGTGCGAAGCGCAGACCGAGCCATTGTTGTTGGTTGGTAGCAGCATGGGTGCTGCGGTTACCGCTGCTGTCGCCAATCAGTTCGCTGTTCGTGGTGTTTTTCTGATGGCAACAGCCGTCTACGTGCCGGGTTATGAGGCACTAAACCCGTTGCCGCTGAAATGTCCGGCAACGCTCGTGCACGGCTGGCGGGACGAAGTGATTCCGTATCGCAACGCGTTACGATTTGCGACCGAGTGCGGCGGCCGGTTTGTGTTGCTCGACGGTGATCACGGCTTGGGCGAGGAGTCGGTGCTCGATCGTCTGTGTCAGCTGTTCGCCAGCTTTCTCGAGCGCCACAGCTAGGCAAAAAAAACCCGCCGGGTGATGGCGGGTGCATTGGCGCGGAAAGGACAAACCGAAGTTCTCGGGCGCGAAGTCGGGCTTTGAATGAGTCAGCCTCTTTTTATTCATGAAAGCTTCGGTGTCATCGTTTTATAAGCAGGAACTGTGCCAACATTTCCGGAACCGGTCCGATAAGGCAATCAGCCCGTCGGGCAGAGTAAAAAGTGTGACGCAGTTCACACTATTTTCGATGTCGGGGTCCGGTGATCTGTTTCATGAACTGCAGCGGTTAGCAGCCGAAACGCGTTGATGTCTGATTTGTCGACATCGTCCGGCTCAGCAAGTGTGAACTGCGTCACACTTTGTTTTCAGATAGTTTTAAATTCAGCAGCTTAGCGGGCTTGTGCTGCTGTAAACGGAATCGACAGCCGGAATCAGGCGTTCAGGTCGGGGATCAGTTGGCTTTCGATGCGCACGATCATGTCTTTGAGCAGGAGCTTTTGTTTCTTCAGCCGTTTTAGCTGCAGGTGATCGCATTGCTGATTGGCGGATAGCTCGTGGATGGTGGTATCCAGGTTGCGATGTTCAATGCGCAACTCTTTCAGCCGTGAACGTGCACTGAAAAGGCTGGTTTCAATATTGTCCGTCATGGCATACACCGCATGTCGATGGCAGTCAGCCCGGGTTTGGCTTGCGGCCGGGTGTCAGTAAGTACGGGTTTGTCAGCTCGCGGCCGCAGCACCATTATGGTTCGTTATTTTGCGATGCGAACAAGCGCGCGAGCTAAGTCTTTATTCTAGCAGGATTTGCAGACTCACCCAAGTTGCCGTGGCGGCACTAGAGGTAGCTGAGCCAGTCTCTGCTGCTGTCGCCATATACCAGAAAGTGTGGGTTCAATATGTCTTCCTTGGCGTTGTAGAGAATCGGATTGCCGTCAAGATCAACCACCTTGCCTCCCGCGCATTCGACGACCGCCTGAGCTGCTGCGGTGTCCCATTCCGAGGTCAGCCCGAGTCGCGGATAGACATCGGCAGCACCTGCTGCAACCAGGCAAAGCTTCAAAGAGCTGCCCATCGACACCATGACGTGATCGCCCAACTTTTCGAGATACGCGTCGACGAGTTCGCCACGATGCGAGCGGCTGCCGACGACTCTGACCGGCTCGTCGGCTGGACTAGCGACTTCGATGGTAACGGGCAGTTCGCCGTCGACCTGCATGAATGAGCCGGCTTCGGTTGAGCCGAAGTAGTCCGTAGCTTTGTCGGGCACGTGGACAACACCGAGCACGGCGGTGTGCTTCTGGATCAGTGCGATGTTCACCGTGAACTCGCCGTTCTTCTTAATAAACTCTTTGGTGCCATCGAGCGGGTCAACCAGCCAGTACTCTTCCCAGCTGGCACGCTCGCTGAACGGAATCTCGGCGGACTCTTCGGACAGCACCGGTATATCCGGAGTTAGCGCTTTCAATCCCTCGATAATGTGAAGATGCGCCGCTTTGTCGGCTGCAGTCAGCGGTGAATCATCCGCTTTGGTCTCTACTTCTATATCGCTGCGGTAGATTTCCAGAATTTTGTCACCCGCACCGCGCGCAATGTCGAGTACGGAAGGAAGCAGGGATTTCAGATCGGTTTGCATAACTCAGGCCTGTTGCTGTCAGCCACAAAGCGCGGCGAATGCCGTAAAGTATCGGAATGGGTTTGCGAAATAAAGCGACGGGCAACGTGGTGGACTGGTCGCACTGCGACACCGTGTTGCTCGACATGGACGGCACGGTGCTGGATCTGGCGTTCGACAACTATTTTTGGCGCCAGCTGGTGCCCACCCGAATAGCGCATAAGCACGGTATCTCTGACGCGGATGCCCGTGACGACCTGTATTCGCGGTTCTCCGAGAAAGAAGGCAGTCTGGATTGGTATTGCCTGGATTACTGGAGTGATGACCTGGATGTCGACCTGGTTGCGCTTAAAGAGTCTATTCGTCATAAGGTCGGGTACTTGCCTGATACACGCCGCTTCCTGAAAGCGGTAAAAGACAGTCACCGCCGTTTGTTTCTGGTGACCAATGCCCATCCCGATACGTTGCGGGTCAAGCTTTCTGCGGTTGAGTTCGACGGCTACTTCGATGGCCTGTATACATCGCATGAGTTCGGGCATGCCAAAGAACACGCTGAGTTTTGGCCTGCCCTGCAGAACAAACTGGGCTTTGATGCGTCACGCTGCTTGTTTGTGGACGACAGTCTGCCGGTACTGGAGGCAGCGCGTAACTTTGGTATTGATCAGGTGGTTGCGGTGGAAAGACCGGACACCGGTGAGCCGCCACGCGCTATCGATGCGTTCTCATCGGTGCACAGTCTGGATGAACTGCTGAGCGGCGAAATCCAGCCGCCGGTGTTGCCAGGCTAGCCGTTCGTTCAGCGTCTGCGGTTGCCGCTGCGAGAGCGGTTTCTGCCGCCGCCCGGTTTGCCGCCATTGCCGCCGCGTTTGCGGGGAGGCATTTTCGGGTTTTCGATGTCTGCCAGCAGTTCTTCCCGAATGGGTTTTACCGGAATTGAAAAACCGATGTACTTCTCGATATCCGGTAGCGTCATGGCGTAGCTTTCACAGGCGAAGCTGATGGCATCGCCTGAAGCACCCGCGCGTGCCGTTCTGCCGATGCGATGCACGTAGTCTTCGCAGTCCTGAGGCAGGTCGTAATTCACGACATGAGTGACGCCATCAATGTGCAAGCCGCGTGAAGCCACGTCCGTGGCAATCAGTACGCCGAGTTCACCGGACTGAAATGAGCTCAGCATGCGCATCCGCTTCTTCTGCGGCACATCGCCGGAAATGGCAGCGGCGTTAAAACCATTGGCCTTCAGCAGGTGCGCGACTTTCTCCGCTTCGTGTTTCATGTTCACAAACACCATTGTGCGGCTCGCACCCATCTCCTTTAGCAGGTTGACCAGAAGGGCCCGTTTTTCATGGTTGCCCGGAAAGTAAACGGCCTGAGTGACCCGGTCAGCCGTGACTTTCTCCGGCTCAATGCGCACCGATTCCGGATCGTTCATGTGCTCGTATGCCAGCTCCAGAACTTTTTGGTTCAGCGTGGCGGAGAACAGCAGGTTGAGTCGCTTTTCGGCATCCGGCAGCCGCCGCATGATGTAGCGAATGTCTTTAATAAAGCCCAGGTCGAACATGCGGTCGGCTTCATCCAGCACCATCACCTGCACCGACTTCAGGTTAAACACGCCCTGTTTAAAGTAGTCGATGAAGCGTCCCGGCGTGCCGATCAGTACGTCGACACCATCCTCGAGTTTGGCGCGCTGCTTGTCATAATCAGCACCACCAAAGACAACCTGGCAGCGCAGGTCAGTCGCGCCACCCAGTGAGCCGCAGTCAGCATGAATCTGTACCGCCAGCTCGCGCGTCGGCGCCAGAATGATGGCCCGGGGATTGCCGTTAGCCGGGCGATCTTCAGGCAGTGGATTGCGCAGCAAATGGTTGAAGGTGGCGATCAAAAACGCGGCGGTTTTGCCTGTGCCTGTCTGGGCTTGACCGGTAACGTCTTTGCCCTGCAGGGCAATCGGAAGCGTTTGCCCTTGAATCGGTGTGCAGTGAGTAAAGCCGGTTTTTTCGATGCCCTTTTGCAGCGCTTCCGGCAGGTCGAGACTGGCAAATGCGATGCTCTTCTCAGGCGATTTCGTTTCTGTCATTGTGCTGCTTAATTCCCGTAAAAGTGCCAAATAGCACT
>CAYLLI010000046.1:0-14015 GCA_964384295.1 uncultured Chromatiaceae bacterium | reverse complement strand
TGCAGATCATTCGATACATTGTATGCCGCGATCACGCCGTAGCTGATGCCATCGGAACTGCCGCTGCCCGACGCATAGTCGTACGCCAGTGAACCGACAAAATCCCAGTTGCCGGTGACAAACTGTCCCAGCACGGGAAAATTCAACAAGCGCACATCCTCGGCAAGACCGCGGATTCGCGAGCGGGTGGTTAACGGAAACGAATACACCGGCGAGATTGCCAGCGTGATGCCCTGGCTACTGTCGCGATCGTTATCATAGAAGAGCCACTTGTAGTTGATGACGGCCTGCCCCCAGCCGGTGCGCGCCGGCTCCCCGGGCTCCTCAAGATACTGACGCACAACAACTCCGGTAATGTTCATGTCCTCGTAGAAACCGTAAGTCATCTCCAGAGACGGCAGTGCTCTGGACTCTGCTGACGGTCGCGACTCGCCCTGAACACTGAGGATAAACTGCCACTCGTTGAGCGGAACAATGCCGGTGTCGTCGATTACCAAAGGCGGGCCGCCATAGACAGCACCTGCCAGCACCGTTGTCGCCAGCGTACCTGCCGCAATACGCGTTACAGCAGACCGCAGAAGCTTTGTAATCAATGCAATTCCTTTGCCCGAAAGACCACGCGTGCCACCCTGAGACTCTGCCAGGGTGGATTTCTTCTATTAAGCATAACCGCTTCACTCTATTGCAAGACTATGGCTCAGCCACTGATCAAAGCACTCTCTCCAATCCGGGCATTGCTCTGCAACAATAGCGGGTAATCCATGCTAGGATTTCGTAAACCATTGTTTCGGCGACGGATAGCCGGAATTTACTAAACAGTAACACCAAGGAAGCACAACACTCGATCAGCTAACACCACCAACACTCGCGGGGAGATGCCCATGTTCGATTTATCGCTCATTCCACCGATGCTCGGGATTGCCGGATTATTCATTGCCATCCTGATCTACTTCATTGTGCGAAGTTACGATGAAGGCAGTGAGGATTTGCAGAAGATTGCGAATCAGATCCATCTCGGTGCCATGGTGTTTATGCGACGCGAGTACTCGATGCTGGCGATGTTTGCAGGCGTTATCCTGGTAGCCATTTATATCAGCCCGCTCGGCAGCCTGACTGCCATCGCATTTGTCGCAGGCGCTGTCTCTTCCGCCGCAGCCGGCTGGTTTGGCATGTACACGGCAACCAAAGCCAACGTTCGCACCACACAGGCCGCGCATGACGGCGGGCAGTCCGCCGCATTGTCCGTGGCTTTTTTCGGCGGCTCGATTATGGGGCTGGCCGTTGCGTCTCTCGGACTGCTCGGACTCGGCACGGTTTACTACGTGTTTGGCGGCGACCCTGAAACCGCTCACAACATTCACGGCTTCGGCATGGGCGCGTCGGTGGTAGCGCTGTTCTCCCGTGTTGGCGGCGGCATTTTTACCAAGAGCGCCGACGTCGGTGCTGACCTTGTGGGCAAAATCGAACAAGGCATTCCGGAAGATGACCCCCGCAATCCGGGCGTCATCGCAGACAACGTCGGCGATAACGTGGGCGACGTCGCAGGCATGGGTTCGGATATCTTCGAATCGTACTGCGGCGCGATGATTGCCACGATCGCAATTGCATCGACCCTGACGCTCGGCACACTGACAGAACTCACGCCGGGTATGAGCGAAAGCGACGGCCGTTCCTCCCTGATGTTCCTGCCGCTGGCACTGGCCTCCACCGGGCTCATCGCTTCGATTATCGGCATTGCGGTCGTACGGGCATTCTCCGGCGCGAACCCGGCACTCGCGCTGCGTATCGGGATGATTGGCAGCACAGTGCTGTTTATTGGCGCAGCCTACTTTCTGATGGGCGCTTTAGGCATTGCCACCGGTATCTGGTGGTCAGTGTTGTTCGGTGCTGCGGGTGGTGTCGTGATCGGTTTGATCACCGAGTACTACACATCCTCTACACCGGTCGTAAAGATTGCTGAGTCGGGCGAAACCGGCCCGGCTACCGTCATGATTACAGGGCTCGCCGTTGGCATGCAGTCGGTAGCGATACCGCTGATTACGATCTGCGCCATCATTTACGTATCGACGAACCTGGCCGGTGTTTATGGTGTGGGTGTTGCAGCTGTCGGACTGTTGGCAACCGTTGGTATGACAATGGCGGTCGATGCCTACGGTCCTATCGCTGATAACGCCGGTGGTATCGCAGAGATGGGTGGCCTGGGTCCGGAAACCCGGGAAATCACCGACTCGCTCGATGAACTGGGTAACACCACTGCGGCCATGGGCAAAGGCTTTGCCATTGGTGCAGCGGCACTGGCGGCACTTGCCATCATTGCGGCATTCGTTGAGACCATCACCGTAGAGTCCGGCGGCGACTTCGTGCTCCATCTCGGCAACCCGCTGGTGCTTATCGGTCTATTTATCGGCGGCATTGTGCCGTTTTTGATTGCCAGCATCACAATGACATCAGTGGGTGAAGCGGCGATGACGATGATTCAGGAGATTCGCCGGCAGTTCCGTGAAATACCCGGTCTGATGGAAGGCAAAGCAGAACCGGATAACGCGAAGTGTGTGGACATCGCGACAACGGCCGCGCTGCGCAAAATGCTGTTGCCCGGTTTTGTCGCAGTGGTCGTCCCACCGGTCATTGGCTTCGGCTTGGGCCCCGAAGCACTCGGCGGCGTACTCGGTGGCGCCCTCCTCGGCTGTGTGCTGCTGGCTCTGACGATGGCCAATGCCGGCGGCGCGTGGGATAACGCCAAAAAGCACGTGGAAAAAGGCAACCTCGGTGGCAAAGGCTCTGAAGTGCATGCCGCAGTGGTTGTCGGTGATACTGTGGGTGATCCGTTCAAAGATACGTCCGGCCCGTCGATGAACATTCTTATCAATGTGATGGCCATCGTCAGTCTGGTGATCGCACCGCTGTTGGTATAGCGTTGCAACGGATTACAACACTGCCGAATTCATGGAGATAAACATGCAAAAAACTGCTTTCCTTTCGCTAGCTGTCGCGGCTCTCATCACGCTGTCGGGCTGCGCCACCAGCGTCAGTATTCAGGACTCGGCAGTCGACCCCGAGTGGCAGGGAGAAACGCCGAAGCGGGTCATGATTATCGGCCTTGACGAGCGGCGCTACCGCGGGCCGTTTGAAAGCACGTTTGTTGCAGAGTTGCAGAGCCGGGGTTTTGACGCCGTAACGAGCGGTGCCTACGTGCCGGTGCTGGATGACTTCGAGAAGCCGGAAACGTTCGATCGCGCAATGGCTGAATCCGGCGCTGACAGTGTCATCACGGTCCAGGCCTTTGGTTTTAGGGAAGCGAATAACGACGCATGGGCAGCGGTTTATCTCGCCAGTGTCTTGCTATCCGATAGCTACGAAACGTCGCGCGGTGCGCGCGCTCTGGTTGCCGCCGGTGCGTTGGCAGACAATGCGGATGCAGCAAACTACGGTCTGGAAGTGCAGTTCTTTGACGCTCCCTCAGACCGGATGATCTGGACCGCGAAAACCAAAATATTCGACTCGGGCGATTTGGATGATCTGGTTATCAAGTTTGCCGACGTTATGATCGCAGACCTGATCGAGAAAGGCGTGATCACCAACTGAGCCAATCAGCGCAAACAAAAAAAGCCCCGCTCAGCGGGGCTTTTTTATTGCTCTTGAGTCGCTGACTTAAGGAACCTGGGCCATCCAGGCACTGTTGCCGAACCACTTAGCAATCAATGCTTCCATACCACCGGTCGCGGCCAAAGCCTGCGTATAGTTGGTGACAAGGTTGACCAGAAGCGGGTCACCCGGAGCAACCGCGATACCGATCGGTTCCAGTGTCAGCGGCTCTGACACAACAAAGCCGGCATCCGGATTACGCAGTGCGCTCAACGCACAGGTCGGAGCATCGGCAATCACCGCATCGACTTTGCCTTTCGACAGCATCTTAACTGCGTCGGCATGAGTCTTGGCAGGAACGATCTTGGCCTTGTTCAGCAACGCGCCGGCAAACTCTTCAGAGGTTGAGCCCTTCAGCACAGCGATACTAATATCTTCGCTGTTAATTTCATCGGCTGTCTGCGCAGCACTCAGCTTCTCGGACGTCGTCAGAATGGCAGTGCCCGAGACGTAGTAAGGGCCAACAAATGGTACCCGGGTATTACGCTGCAACGTCGCCGTCATACCGGACATCACAAGGTCAACTTTGCCATCCTCGAGTGCATTCAACAGTTCGGAGAACGGCAGCTCAACAATCTCGAGTTTGACGCGCATTGACAGCGCCAGTGCGCGTGCCACGTCGACATCCAAACCGATGACCTTGCCGGAGCGGTTCTTCATGTTGAAAGGAGCCTGCGAACCGGTCATACCTACGCGCAAAGTCTGGGTTTCGGAAATACGCTTCAACGTCGGCGACGAACTGCCTTGAGCCTGCACTGAAGAAACAGCCAGCAGAGCGGTAAACACAACCGCAAACAGCTGAGTAAAAATCTGTCTTGCTTTCATTAAACGTTCCTCTGATAGAAGGAGAAGTATCCGGAGATGTTTCCGGTTGGTCGTAATTGTGCCGGACAATACTGACAGACGAACCCGCACTTGTCAGCCCCAAAGAAAAAGCCCCCTGACGGGGGCTTTTCTACAAAGGAAACAAGCGTATAAATCGTCTAACGGCCCCCGGTACTGGCCTGAGTCTTGTCAAACGGATTGTTGGCGCAGTAGTTCATACCGATGCCTTCCTGCATATTGCCGTTCTCGTCCACCTTGGCAAAGATCCGGTACGGTTCGTAATCAGCAAGAATCCCGTACTCGCCGGTGTAGGTGTAGCAGGCAAAATTCTCAAACACGAACACTTTCGGCGGGAAGAATGTGAGAGTGGAAAATGCCGTCAGCAGTACTGCATAGGTCACTCCCGCCCAACGACGCGTATTCAGAGTCAGCGGCTCGCTGGTCAGGATATACCAGCTAATAAACTGTCCCGCCGCAATACCGAAAATCATGATGCTTAACATCAGCGGCAGTGACGGCTTAATGTTGACGGCAAACGACCACTCCATGTAACCGAAGTACGTCAGCATGATCAGCGTCGGCGTCGCAATCAACGCCATCGACTTACCGAACCAATAGTTGTTGGCATAGCCACGGGTGTAGGTGTACTGAATAACAGCCCAGACGAGCCCCGGCCAGAAATACATCTTGGTGTGCTCCCAAGCGCTTTCATTAACGGCCGCGACCAGTGCCATCGGCGTCCAGTAATCTGATAGCTCAAAGGCGAAATGCAACAGCGAGCCAACCAGTGCGACCCAGAACACGCAGCCGATATCCCACAGTGCCAACTTCGTTTTGCTCGTCATAAGTAATCCCTCGAATAGACAGTGATATTTTCGACTGTACAAGCGATACAGATTCATTCTCTGTCTAACTATTTGAGCCTGCCTCATTCTACTCCACTGGTTGGATAACTCCTACAGAACAAAGGGCTGTAGAACCAATAACGCTACTATTGGTCGTGCCTCGGGACCCGCAACCCCGACAGATTCACTGCGAGGAAGCCTTTATGCTGGAATTGTTTATTGGTCTGGTAGCGCTTAGCGGAATCGTTATCGCTGTCGTATTCAACACGAAATACAAGGATCGCAAATGGGACATCTACTATCCGCATCTCGCTTGGATGCGCGGCGGCATGTATTTCTCGTTTTGCTGGACCCTGTCGTATCTGACCGGCGGCTTACAGCTGATTCTCGATAATCCGGTGTTTACTGCCGAGCAATGGGCGGATCCGGTTTGGCGAGCCTATACCGCCGGCGCCTGCCTGTTTATTGTTGTCGCCTACAGCATCAACTGGTGTTACTTCACGCCGGTATTTGAACGCAAGAAGAAATGGATTGTGGCGATCATCTTCGGTGCACTGTGGGGTTCAAGCTCCGGGCAACTGTTCCTGTCAGTCTGGCTCATGGTAAACGCAACGGGCCTGCCAACCTGGTGGGCAACCGGTGTGGCTTTTCTCCTGCTCGGTGCTTATCAACCCAACTGGCACAACATCTACTGGGACCACTACATTGCTCCCGAGCATGACACGCCGCTCACTCAGGTGATTAAGGCAACAACCTGTCACATTCCCAACCTGATCATCTGGCTGCCGCATCTGACAATCTATGAGAACTACGCGCTGTTTGTCGGCGCTCAGGTTTGGGCCTGTGTATCCGCAGCACTCGGAATGCGGTTTCCGGCGCCCTGGGACGAACCCAGCAAACTTAACTACGCCGTACGAACCGACACCAAGCCGGCGCGCTGCACCGGCTACATCCCCGAAGACCCGAAAACCGATCCTTACACACCGTTCTATCCGGGCTGGACGGGCCCGAAAAGCGATAAAGCGGCCGATTAAAGAAGGCAAACGACGATGAGCGAAGCACACCCGTGGCTGGAAACCACCCCGTGGCCTACAGCACAACTGCCACGCGAGGAACTGACAACCCGCATCGAGCACTTTCTTGCTACCCAGTGGATGGGGGTGCTGTGCACGATCGGTAATAACGGCCCGATCGGCAGCCCGGTCGAGTACTACGCCGACGGTCTGTCCATCTACGTATTGCCGCAACCGAACAGCCCGAAGGTTAAAGCCATGCAACGCGACCCGCGCCTGTGTTTTGCCATTCACGGCGAGAATTCCGGCTGGGCCAGCGTTCGTGGTGCACAGGTATTTGGTAACGCGGAATTTATCGAACCTGGCACAGCCGAGCATGAGCACGGCATGCGAGTCTATCGCTGGCAGCAGTCAGCAGTACAACTCGGCAAGTCGCTGGACAGTGCCCCGCAGGTACCGTTAATGCGAATCAAACCCGAGCGCATCGTTTACACGGAACACTGGCTGCGCAAAGACGGCTTCGGGCCGAGGCAGATTTGGTACGCGGATCCCGACAAGCAGGGTGCCTCGCGCAGCTACGGCCACTGATACCGTCATCAGCCCTTTGCTGCGTTAAGCATCGCAATCACTTCGGAAATCATAAACTGCACGGGCTTGCACGGCACACCCAGAATGGTCTCGAAGTCGGATTCGACGTCAAACGCGCCGTTGCGGATCGCCTGATAGCAACCGGTCAGCATGTTGGCGACTTCAGCACCTCTGACCGGCGCAAGCTTCGCAAAACACTCATCGTCAGAAATCGTTTCATAACGCACTGAACCACCGGTTTGTGCGTTCACCATATCGACCAACTCTTGCTGCGTGTTAGCTTCGCCCACCAGATTCAACACCTGATTATCGCAATGATCACTGAGCGCTAACTCGGCATAGGCCATCGCCAGTTCATTGCGCGTGATATAGGCGCAGTAGCCCTCGCCACCGTTGTTGCGAAACACGCCTTCTGCCGCCGCGTTCACAATGTGCGCGACATCAAACTCGAGGTACAAGCCATTGCGTGCAGCGATCCAGGTCAGGCCGCTATCCTGCAGCGCCTGCTCAGCCTTTCGATTGATCTGCGCCATCGGCGCATACAGCGTGTTCATCTCATCGCCGTTGCCGATGACGCTGGTGTATATGACTTTACGAACGCCGGCTGCCACGGCTGCATCTATGACATTTTGGTGCAGCAACTCTCTGTCCCCCGCGCCGGCCGGAGATGACACAAGAACAACGGTATCAATACCCGCAAACGCTTCGGTCATTTGGCGAACAGAGGTGTAGTCGCCGCGGCGCTTTTCAACTTCCAGGTCGGCAATACCGTCAACGTTGCGCGCAATCGCGACGAGCCGGTCTGTTTCGTCGACACTGCCTTCGACGACCTCCCCCTGCGGAGTCATCTGTACCACAAGGCGGGCCTTAAGGTGCGCAATAATCGACTGACCCAGTGCGCCGCCCGCCGCAGTTACTGCGATACGCTGCATATCAAACCCCGTGAATAAACCGGCCGGTATTCTGCCATAAAAAAATGCCCTGCTTTGCTGGGCATTTTTGAGCCAAAACGACACTCTAAAGCGGCGTAATACTCAGCGCGTCAATCCAGGTGGATTCAAGGCCGTCGCTGAAATCGCTTTCGGAAACAAACTCGATGCGATGCTCACCGGCCGGCAGGAAGATCTCCGGCGTGCGCTCCCAAGGTTGTCCGCCTGTGGTTACGCTGACTACCGGATTACCATCAACCAAAACAAAGAACCGGTCGTCCGGATTACCCAACACGCGGTAGTCAACACTGAAGGTGCTGTCTTCTACCAGTACGTATAGGCCCAGGACCTTACGCGTGGTTTCTGACCCGACCGGATGAAAACCGCTGCGGAACGCGCGCAGGCCATCCGTTTGCGTGTTACCACTGCTGAACCAATCGATGCCGTTGAACAGGCCCGGCGTATACCATCCCTGTCCCAGCGCACCTTCAAAGGATTCATTGTAGGCACCCAATACCGATGCTGTGGACGCGGCATCCGCCGGGTTAGAGCCGAGCCGATACTCGCCCGCGTTGGTGATTCCGTCACCGTCGAAATCCAGATCAGGCTCAGCCACCAACGCATCAAGCCCGCGCAGGATTTCATAGGCATCCGGCATTTCATCGCCATCGGTATCGTAGGTCAGTGGGTTGGTGCCTGTGGTATTCAGCTCATAACCATCCACCAAAAAGTCATCGTCGGTGTCGGCATCGCTGATATCGGTGCCTGCAACAAACTCGCCAAGGTTGTCCAGCAAGTCGCCGTCCGGATCGAGCGCTGCATCGGCGGGATCGGTCGGATCCAGTCCGTTGGCGATCTCCCATTCGTCATCCATGCCGTCCTGGTCTTCATCAGGGTGCGAGAAGCTCAGCGAGTCAATGCGAATGCATTCACAGCCTTCCGAGAGGAAGTCCGAGCCTTTGATGTAAACAAACTCGATCCGGTTCACTCCGGCATCCAAAGGCAGGTCCTGCAACAGCCGCCAGCTGAAGCGGGTACCAAAGTTCTCCGTCGCAAAGCGCGTGACGCCGTTGACCCGAATGGCAAACCCGTTCAGGACATAAGTGCCGCGCATCCACCGCAGACTCATCGTTGTGTCGGGCCGCGCATTAACCACCAGAGTGATCGCAGACTCGCCGGTGGTGGTTGTCACTTTCTGACTCTGCAGCGACCAGATACCGGCCTGCGCGGCAACATCAGTGACGTTCCAACCGGGAGCCGGCGCATCAGGGTTCAGCCAATTCGCCGGCAATACACCACTTTCAAACGACTCTGACTCGCCATCAATGTAGGGCTCGACGGACAGTGCGTCGCCAGGATCGGTGCCGAAGAATGCTTCATCCTTGTTGTTGACGCCATCACCATCGGCATCAATCAGCGCATCAGAAGGGTCACGCGGCAACAGACCGAACGCCACTTCAAAAGGATCGTCCATCATATCGGCATCGGTGTCAGGCAACAGCGGTGACGTGTCGTACAGATTCACCTCATCGCCATCGCTCAACGTGTCAGAGTCGGTATCAGTCGAGACTAAGCTCGTGCCCGCGGCATACTCGCCGGCGTTGTCGAGGCCATCGCCGTCACCGTCCAGAATTCCGTCGGAAGGATCAGTGGGGTCTAAGCCGTTGTCGAGCTCCCACTGGTCGTTCATGAAATCCAGATCGGTATCGAGATTCGTCAGCTGAATATCATCAATGCGAACGCAACGACAACCCAGGTTCAGCAGTCCACGGTTGTACTCAAAACGGACCTCGTTGTAACCCGGCGACAAGATGATGTCGTTGTTCAGCTTCCAGTTGCGGCCGGCTGCGCCGTTGTCAGTCAGCTGCAGCACACCGTTCACATAGACCTTGAAATTACTGTTCGTGGCATCGTTGTAGTAGTAACGGAAACTCAACCGTGACTCGTGCACGAAGAGCGGCAACACCACCGTCGCAGAGTCGCGATTTGCCACCGGGTCGCTGCGCAGACTCCAGACACCGTCAGTGGCCGTCACGTTCTCGGCAGACCAACCGCCATCGGCATCGGGAGCAACCAACCAGGGAGCCGGCAACGTGCCGGATTCAAACGATTCAGCATAGTTGTCGGTGTAAGGCACTGCTGAAGCGGGATCGGTCGGATCGGTACCGAAAGCAGCCTCGCCACGGTTGTTCAGACCATCGCCGTCAGCATCGGCATTCGCATCCGCCGGATCGTTCGGGTCAAGTCCGAAAGTGTCTTCAAAACCGTCCGACATGCCGTCACCATCCGTGTCCTGCAAAACCGGGTCGGTGCCGTTGTTGATCTCATCACTGTCACTGACGCCATCACCGTCGGTGTCGGTCACGTTGGGGTCAGTACCTGCAGCAAACTCTTCGCTGTTTAACAGGCCGTCGCCGTCACCATCCAGGGCTGCATCCGACGGGTCTGACGGATCCAAGCCGTTGGCCAGTTCCCAGCTGTCCTGCAACCCGTCTTCATCGGCATCATCGAGAATCAAGCGCAGGTTATCCAAAAACGCATACTTGGTTCCGGCCGGGTTTTCATTCGCACTGAAGCGGAACTCAATATCGTAGACACCTTCAGGCAGGAATAGAGGTCCCTGCGGCTGCCAGCCCGATGATGTGGACCCCCTCAGCACATACTGAACCGGAATAAACTGTTCCGGATCGCCGAATATACGGACGGCATGGATGTCCGAGCTGATGCTACCCTGAACACGCTGATCAAACGACAGCCAGGCGGCTTTCGTCCGCACCATCAACCGAATCGTGCGGGTAACCGCAGCACCGTATTGCGGCTGATCAATAAACTTACTGCGGAGCGTCTGCGCACCATCACTCGCTGTAATGCCGCTAATCTCCCACTCAAAGTCACCACCACCCGGCGTATACCAGTTGGCGGGCAACGAAGCACCCTCAAATGACTCGATGTAAGTGCCAATGAATGGCGGCAGTGACGCAGGGTCGGCAGGATCCGAGCCAAGCCGGAACTCCTGAATGTTGGTTACCGTGTCGCCGTCGAGATCGTCGTCGGCATCATTCGGATCGAGGTAATCAAGAGCCGCTGCAATCTCGAAGGCATCCGGCATCTCATCGCCATCGGTGTCACTGCTGGCAGGCGAACTGCCATAGACATTCACTTCATCTCCGTCCGTGATGCCATCTCCGTCGGTGTCCGGATTGTTCGGATCGGATTCGAAGCGGTATTCGTCGACGTTGAGCAACCCGTCTAAGTCCGCATCGATGAGCGCGTCGGCGGGATCGGCCGGGTCAAAACCGTTGTCGGTCTCCCACTGATCGATCATGCCGTCGAAGTCGGTATCGAGGTTGGTGACCCGGAACTCGTCGATGCGCACGCAGCGGCAACCTGCTGTTCCACCATCACGCTGGTCATAGATAAACTCAATCAGGTTATATCCGTGTTGCAGACGAATATCGCCGCTCGGACGCCAGAAGCGGGTATCCGCCCCGGACAACACAAGCTCGCCGTTTACCCTGACGATAAGAAAATCTCTGAAGGCGCCAAAACCATTGCCAATGTCAGCGTTCCAGTAATAGCGAAAACTCAGGTTCGACTCGTGCACGAAGACAGGGACGCGGACAATGGCATCACCGTCATCGGTCAATACCGGGTCTGATTTCAGGCTGAAGCTGCCATCCGATGACGAGACGCTGTCGATATCCCAGCCCGCCTCTGCATCACCCGGCACCAGCCAGCCGGCCGGAAAACCGCTTTCAAACGACTCAAACAGGTTGTCGGTGTACGCGGGCAGCGATGCCGGATCGTTGGGGTCGGTGCCGAAGGCGAACTCACCTTCATTGGACAAACCATCGCCGTCAGCGTCGAGCTCAGCATCAGCCGGTGATGAAGGATCAAAGCCGGCATTCACTTCATAGCCGTCATCCATCGTGTCGCCGTCGCTGTCAGAATCGAGAGGATCCGTGCCGACGTTATTAACTTCGTCACCGTCAGCCAAACCGTCGCCGTCACTGTCCGGGTTGTTGGGGTCGGTGCCCAGGTCCTGCTCTTCTTTATTGGTCAGGCCATCACTGTCCGCATCCAACACAGCATCTGCCGGATTCTTCGGATCAAAGCCGTTCTGAACTTCCCAGAGGTAGTCCATGCCGTCGCCGTCGCCATCAACCGGCTCAATGCGCAACAGATCAAACCACGCAAAGTCGTCTTCGGTGCCGGGCAAGCCCCTGTCGAGCGTCGCCCTGAATTCAATATCGACCAAACCAGTATTATTCGGCGTGACCAGTGTCGGCACGGTCGTCAATCTCGCGCCACCCGCAGCGGACGCTGTCACTGTCTGACAAAACGGTGCTGAGTTTGTATTTCGCAGACACAAAGCCGCCGATGACGAAAACCGCTCTGCCTCAATACCAACAACCGCCCAGATGTAGCTCGGCACGATACGCACCTGCTTATAGAGTTGCAGTGTGACCCGGCTTGCATTGGTCGGGATTTCCGCCAGCGGATCCGTTCTTACTGCGCGCGAACCGCTGGCCGCAATATCTTCTGAAACACTCCAGAACGGATCTACAGATCTCGCACCGTAACTCGTTGATCCATACCAACTCTCATCCAGCGGCACTGCGCCTTCAAACGACGTCACATAGCTGCCGCGAAAGTTGGGAATCGAACCGGGGTTCAGCGGGTTCGACTTACCACGATACTCCCGTACATCGGAATAGACGTCACCGTCCAGATCACCGAGGTTCCGAGTCAGAGGGTCGAGTCCGTTATCGACCTCGTACCCGTCCGGGATGCCGTCAAAATCCGTATCGGGATCGAGTGGATTTGTGCCTGCCAAGGCCTCTTCAAAATCACCCAGACCATCGCCATCATTGTCAGCATTATTCGGATCGGTGCCGAGATCGTGTTCTTCGAGGTTGCTGTAACCGTCGCCGTCGTTGTCCAGAGCAGCATCTGCCGGATCGGCAGGATCAAGCCCGTTATCAAGCTCCCAGTCGTCAAGCATTCGATCGCCGTCAAAGTCGAGGCTCGTCACTTCGATCTGATCAATGCGCACGCAGTTGCAGCCGACTGAGTCGAGCAGCTGTTCGGAGTATACAAAGTCGATGTCATTAGTACCGTTAGGCAGGCGAAGTGTCGGCGACCACACCCAACCTCTGGGCTGGTCCACCTGCGTGCGCCACAGTAACGTGCCGTTCTCATAGACTGACAAGTGATTGCCGCGGCTGGCGTTCCAAAAAACCCGGAAGCGCAAATCCGATTCGACCGTCTCCAGCGTGACGCGCGTGCCCGCTGTCTGACCCGGGCCGGCATTCAGGCTGTCGGACTTAAGACTGTAGATGCCGTCTGACACACTGGACGTGTCAATCGACCATCCCGCGACGGTGCCGGGCACACTGACAAACTCGGGAGGTACAACACCGCCCTCAAACGACTGCGTGTAGTTGTCATCCGGCGCTGTTCCGGCAAACACGGAAACCGCCAAGAAAAAGACCCCAAGTACCCAAGCGCTGCGCATCATTAAACCCCCGTAACGGCATCCCAACCGTCGAGCCCGATTGCTCAAGAAAGTCTAATGAATATAGGAAATTAAGCAGCCGCTCGCAAACGGCTGAACGCGACTTATGTCAAGCTATTCGACACACTGGTCGCGGTCACACATGAACGGCAAGTTAGCCCTGCGCCAGAACCTGCCCGTGCTCGCGGGTTGCGTGGAATCCGACGGTGTCCCATTTTTCTTCGGTCAGGCTCAGCTTGTACTTGCTGCTGGCTAAAAACACCGGATTTCCGTCCACATCTTCCGCCATCGATGCGGTTTCGCGCTTCGTGAAATCGCGGCGGGTCTGCTCGTCAGGAAAGCTGAGCCAGCGCGCGGTATGTATTTCGACCGGATCGTACTTGGCCTCCACCCCATACTCTGCCTGTAGCCGGTGCGCGACAATTTCGAACTGCAACCGTCCGACAGCGCCGAGCAACATTCTGCCAAGGTCATTCGTAAACACCTGCACAGCACCCTCTTCACCGAGTTCTTTCAGGCCCTTAGCCAGTTGCTTGGCTTTGAACGGATCTTCCGGGCGCGCCGCCAAGAAAAGTTAGGGCGCAAAATACGGAATAACCGTGAACGTCAGGTCTTCACCATCAAACAACCTGTAGCCAATCAGCAGCTGGCC
>CAYLLI010000045.1:0-14103 GCA_964384295.1 uncultured Chromatiaceae bacterium | reverse complement strand
AGAGGCTGTGATCATTTCGTCTGAGATGTGACTTGCCGCGCAGAGCAGGGCGCCGAGTCCGATGCCCGGGAAAATAAACACGTTGTTGCCCTGACCGACTTCGATGAGGCGGCCGTTGTGCTCAACCGGCTGAAACGGACTGCCGGTTGCGACCAGTGCGTTGCCGTCGGTCCAGTTGATGACGTCTTCGGGAGTGGCTTCGGTGATGTGCGTCGGATTCGAGAACGGCAGGATCACCGGGTGTTTCGTGTTTGCAGCAACGCTGCGCACGATCGATTCCGAGAACGCACCCGCCTGACCGGAGGTGCCGACCAGCACGGTAGGTTTGAACGCATCGACCACTTGTTCGAGTGAGCGGTTCGCCGGATCATTCAGACCCACGGCTTTTGCGGCGTCGGCGGGCCAGGCCATTTGCGATTTGTAGTCGTCGCCGAGGTCGCGGTCATCCACCAGCAGTCCGCGGCTATCGAGTACGGCGATACGCTGACGAATATCCTCGTCTGCCGTGCCTTCGAGCCTCATTCCGGCTGCGATCTGCTTGTAGATACCTAAACCGGCTGCGCCGGCACCGTGAATAACAATACGTTGATCGCTCAGCGAGTCGCCGCGAACGCGACACGCACTGTAGATGCCCGCGAGTGCGACGGCACCCGTGCCCTGAATATCGTCATTAAACGAAGTGATCCGTTCGCGATACCGCTCGAGCATGTTGAGTGCATTGTCTTTGCTGAAGTCTTCCCACTGCAGCACGGCACCGGGGAAGTTCTCGGCCACCGCTGTCACAAACTCTTCGACGATTTCGGCGTATTCCTCACCGCGCAGTCGCGGATGACGCCAGCCGAGGTACAACTCGTCGTTCAGCAGCTCTTCGTTGTCGGTGCCGACATCAAGACTGATCGGCATGACGGAAGCCGGATGAATGCCGGCGCACGCTGTGTACAGCGCAAGTTTGCCGATCGAGATAGCCATGCCGCCGGCACCCTGATCGCCGATGCCGAGAATGGCTTCGTTGTCTGTGACCACAATCAGCGCCACGTAACGCAGGCGGGCAGCATGTTTCAGTACGTCGCTAATGCGGCCTTTCATATCGGGCGTGATCCAGACACCGCGACCGCGTTCAAACACCTGGCTGAAGTTGCGGGTCGCCTGACCCACGGTGGGGGTGTAAACAATCGGCATGAACTCTTCGAGGTTATCGAACAGCACGCGATGGAACAGGTGCTCGTTGCGATCCTGCAGAGCAGCCAACGCCACGTACTTATCAAGCGGGCTTTGTTTGCTGCTGATGCGCGGGTACACGCGCTTGGCTTGCTCCTCAATGGAGTTGACGTGCGTCGGCAGCAAGCCGTCGAGCTTCAGCGCAATACGCTCTTCCTTCGTAAATGCAGAGCTTTTATTCAGCATCGGGTTTTGCAGGAGTTCGCTGCCGCGCAGTTTTACGGGCAGGGCGTTCTGGTAGTTCCAGGGGAATTTGAGTTTAAGAGGCATGGTGTCTTTGAATTAAATGTTCAGAAATGAAGCTGCTCACACCTGTGACGGATGTGGATATTGCAGCGTAAACGGTATTTTTCGGGGCTCTAATCGGGCGGGATAGTTGAAGCTTTCCCGTGATCTGTATTTTGTCCTGTAGTGCTTATTTTATATCAGCGACCGGTGTTTTTTTACCTTCATTCGTTGAGATGTCGGCAATATCTATTTCCGGCATCCGGTCGATGTGTGAGATGTGATGTCGTCGTGCGCTGAATTCAGTGTCACCTGGGCTTTAGCCCGCATAGTCAGCAAGCCTCTTTGCTTCTGTGCAGGCGTGCTGCATCGGAGCAGAGAATGCGCTCCGTTCTCGCAGCATTCTGCCAGTCCCCTCAACCTGCAGTCGATCACGAGTCTGACTGCCAATTTCCTGTTGTCAAAGCCGGAAAACGGGAATATATTGCGGGCTTTCCGGTAGAAGGTGCTGTCTGGTGCCGCGTCGCCGGCCTTAAACGCTGCAACGTTAAATAGCGGCAACTCAGGAGGTTCCATGCGTGGAAAGCTTCGAGTCGGTCTGCGACTACCTCAAACAAACTCAACCTGTTAACCCGATTTTGTGTCATCGGCCGCACGCCGCTGCTCGCAGTGCGCGTTGGTTCGTTGATCACTTTCCGGGTGATGTGTTGTATGCCGTTAAGGCAAATCCTGCACCGCTGATTCTTGATTGTTTGTATGACGCGGGTATCCGGAATTTTGATATTGCTTCTCTGCACGAGCTTAAGCTGGTCAAGAAATTCAAGGATGCGCGGCTTTATTGCATGAATACCGTCAAGCATCCTTCGCATATACGTGAGATGTATTTTGTTCATGGTGTCCGTGATTTTTCGCTCGACTGCCCGGATGAGCTCGACAAAATTCTTGCTGCGACGGATGGTGCTGAAGACCTGTCACTTCATGTGCGCGTTACTGTGGACAACAGCAGCAGTTGCTTGCCGCTCGATAGAAAATTTGGCGCGTCTCCTGATGAGGTGAAAGCACTGCTGGTCAAAGCGCGTACAGTCGCGCATGAACTGGGGGTTTGCTTCCATGTTGGTTCGCAATCAATGAATCCTCAGGCTTACGCGAGCGCGATTGATCAGGTAAACGAACTCATTGCAGAGTCTGGCGCAATTATCGAATCGCTGGACGTCGGTGGCGGGTTTCCGGCGGCCTATCCCGGCTTGATGCCGTTGGCGCTGGATGAATATCTGCGGGTTATCACGGCAGCATTCGACAGTTCCCTGACGAGCGAAACCTGCCGACTGAAATGCGAGCCCGGGCGCGCGCTGGTGGCAGAATCGGCATCCATGCTGCTGAACGTATTGTTGCGCAAGGGTGATTGGTTGTATCTCAATGATGGGGCGTACGGCAGCCTGTTTGATGCGGCGCACGTTGATTTTCCGTTTCCGGTCAAAGGAATCCGGAATGGAAGTCTTATTGATGAAGAATACAATCACGAGTTCGCGTTCTATGGTCCCACCTGCGACAGCATTGACGCCATAGCGCGGCCCTACCTGTTGCCGGCAAGTATGAATGCGGGTGACTTCATCGAATTTGGTCAATTGGGCGCCTATGGCGACACCATGCGAACCAACTTCAACGGCTTCGGCCAACGTGACGAAATTATTTTGAATGACGAACCCATGCTGAGCTTGTTTTCGCCCCGGTTGCAGCCCTCGGCAAATAAAGTCATAACGGCCTTGAGTAGAGACTAGAAAAATGAACCAGACCGAACTGCAGCGGGATCCGAAAGCGGAGCTCCTGACAAACCCTGTTGAGCATATTGATATCACCGCGTTCGATGCGCGTCCGATCATCGACTCAATGGAAAAAATGTCCTTTACTTCGCGTGATCTTGCGCGGGCAACCCGCATTTACAACGAGATGCTCGCTGATCCCGACTGTTCCATAGTTTTGACGATTGCTGGCAGTACCTCCGCCGGTGGCTGCATGAATCTGTATGCGGACTTGATCCGCTACAACATGGTCGACGCTATTGTTTCGACCGGTGCGAGCATCGTTGATATGGATTTCTTTGAGGCGCTCGGTTTCAAACACTATCAGGCCGAAAAGGAAGTTGACGACCGCAGGTTGCGGGAGCTTTATATAGACCGTATCTACGACACCTATATCGACGAAAATGAATTGCAAGCCTGCGACGAGGCAATCCTTAAAATTGCCGATGGTCTTGCGCCGCGGCCATACTCTTCTCGCGAATTCATCCGGGAGATGGGTCGCTGGCTGGAAGAGAATTCACAGAAAAAGGACTCGCTTGTAGAGCTCGCCTATAAGAACGATGTGCCGATCTTTTGTCCTGCATTCACAGACTCTAGTGCCGGGTTTGGCCTGGTGATGCATCAAGACAAGAATCCTGACAAGCATCTCAGTATCGACTCGATCCGTGATTTCCGTGAGCTGACCGATTTGAAAATCGATGCAGGGCAGACCGGCTTGTTGATGATTGGGGGCGGTGTGCCTAAGAACTTCGCGCAGGACACCGTGGTCTGTGCCGAACTGCTTGGCAAAGAAGTCGATATGCATAAATACGCTATTCAGATCACGGTTGCCGATGTGCGCGATGGTGCCTGCTCCAGTTCAACGCTTAAAGAAGCGTGTTCATGGGGCAAGGTCGATACCGTGAAAGAGCAGATGGTTTTTGCCGAGGCGACCAGCGTGTTGCCGCTGCTGGCCTCTGACGCCTGGCACCGTGGTGCGTGGAAGAATCGTCCACGCCGTCACTATTCGAGATTGTTTAGCTGAGCGAGAACAATCTGCTATGCAGTCTTCACAAAAAACTGTCCCGGCAAGGCTTGATTATCTGGCCCCGCATGAGGGATTTCTTGGGCTCGAGCCCGGGCAGTCAGTAAGTCCGGATGATGCCCGCGCCGTCATTATTCCGTTTGGTTTAGAGGCCAGCGTTTCCTACGGTGCTGGAACCGCAGAGGGTCCGGAAGCAATCATTAAGGCATCTCATCAGGTTGAATTATTTGATGAAGAACTGTGGAGTGAAGCGTTTCGTGACTATGGTGTCGCGACGCTTCGCGAACCGGCTATCGCAGCTGATATCGGCCCGGCTCTGGACCAGCTGGAGGCTACGGTTGAAGCTGTGCTGGATTCTGGTCGGTTCCCGCTGGTGCTCGGAGGGGAGCATTCGATTACGGCAGGTGCAATACGGCCGTTTGCGGATCGATATCAGGATCTGGTCATTCTGCATTTCGATGCTCACGCGGATCTCCGCGACGGTTACGAGGGCGAACATTATTCGCACGCGTCAGCGCTACGTCGTTGTCTGGATTTTGAGCACGTGCAACTAGTGTCTCTGGGTATACGAAATATCTCCGCCGAGGAGATCCCTTTTCTCGAGGCGAATAGTCATCGTATCCGTATTTTCTGGGCACACGAGAAGTCAGAGTGGAGCATGGACGAAATTATTGCCCGGCTGACCGGCCGGCCTGTTTATCTGACATTCGACGTCGATGGCTTTGATGCGAGTCTGATGCCGGCTACAGGTACTCCCGAGCCGGGAGGTCTGTTCTGGGACGATGTGGTGCCCGTCATAAGGGCCGCTTCGCGCGCCGGCACTATCGTTGGCGCCGATATTAACGAGCTTTCACCTCGTGAGGAATTGCATGCCTGCGATTTTGTCGCAGCAAAACTCGCTTACAAAATTCTGAACTATGCGCTGGCCTGACACGCCTTAAGAGTCGTGATTCTGGATTAAAAAAATGTTGCTGAGGGCGCGCTCGAGCCGTCGTGCCTGAAAGCAGCTAGCCAAGAATCGGGCAGCGAAGACTGGCCGGAAAGCACTGGCTGCTGCAGCTTTTTCCCCGCCGCGACTTTAGTTGCTTACCCGAAAACGAGCGAGTCTCACTGGAGCAGACCTGAGCTTCGAGGGCTTCGTGTATTTTCGCTCCGCTGCAGATCCTTTCGATCCGGCGGGGCGAGGCCCGTACAGGCAGTCTGATAGGCGCCGAGAAAAAGCTCAATCGCTTTTTCCGGCATTAATTCCGCCTAATATTTTTCTGGCCAAGCTGCGCGTTGGCCAGAAAAATGGCGTCATTGAATGGTACCGGAGGCCGGACTTGAACCGGCACGCTATCGCTAGCACCGGATTTTGAATCCGGCGTGTCTACCAATTCCACCACTCCGGCATCGATGAGGGCTGCTTGGCAAGGTGCGCAAGCATACCGTCAGATGCTGCGTCCGTCTAGAAAATTGCGGTATCGGGCGCTGAAATCGCTACAATGCCGCGCATGCAAGCCGCCGACTTCCATTTTGACCTGCCGCCAGAGCTGATCGCGAAGCAGCCTTTGGCTGTCCGCACCGACAGCCGCCTGTTGTATGTAGCTAATCCATTGCAGGATTTGCACTTCACCGACCTGCCGGGCTTACTGCGGGAGGGAGATCTGCTGGTACTGAATGACACCCGGGTGATTCCGGCGCGCTTGTTTGGCAACAAGTCCACCGGCGGCAAGATTGAAGTGCTGTTGGAGCGAATTCTGGACGACGGCTCGGCGCTCGTGCAGATGCGCTCCAGCAAATCGCCGGCGCCCGGAGCAGAGCTGGTCTTTGACGATGGTGTGACGGCCGAGATGCTGCGTCGCGAGGGCGGTTTTTTTGTGCTGAAGTTTTCTGAGCCGGCACTCGATGTCTTTAACAGGGCCGGTCATATGCCGCTGCCGCCATACATCGATCGTGAAGACACGGCTGACGATGCCGAGCGTTATCAAACGGTGTTTGCCAATGAGCCAGGCGCAGTTGCGGCTCCTACCGCGGGATTGCATTTTGATGATGCGCTGCTTGAGCGGTTGCAAGGCCGGGGTGTTGAAGTGGGTAAGGTGACGTTGCACGTGGGTGCAGGCACTTTTCAGCCGGTCCGGCAGGAGCAGATCGATGCTAAAGAACTGCACCATGAACGGGTCATTGTGACCGAGGGTTTGTGTGAGCAGGTGGCGGCAACGCGGGAGCGTGGCGGGCGCGTGATTGCTGTAGGTACTACCGTTGTGAGGAGTCTCGAGAGCGCGGCGGCCAGTGGTAGCGTTCAGCCGTTCGATGGCGAGACTAATTTGTTTATTCAGCCGGGTTACGACTTCAAAGCCGTGGATGCGATGGTGACCAACTTTCATCTGCCGGCGTCTTCTTTATTAATGCTGGTTTCGGCATTTGCAGGCTTTGAGCCTGTGATGGCGGCCTACCGGCATGCGGTTAACGAGCGCTATCGGTTTTTCAGTTACGGTGACGCCATGTTCCTGGAGTGTGCAGCGTGAGCGAATCGGCAACACCGGAATTTTCGTTTGAGTTGAAAGGTCACTCCGGCAAGGCGCGCCGGGCTGCAGTCAGCACGCCGCACGGCGTGATTCAGACACCTGCGTTTATGCCGGTCGGCACCTACGGCACCGTCAAGGCGATGACGCCCGAAGAGGTCAGTGGTCTTGGTGCCGACATTATTCTGGGCAATACCTTCCATCTGATGCTGCGACCGGGCCCCGAGATTCTGCGCGAGCACGGCGGGCTGCACGGCTTTATGAACTGGCACGGTCCGATATTGACCGACTCCGGCGGCTTTCAGGTCTGGAGTCTGGCCGAACGGCGCAAACTCACCGAAAAGGGCGTTGAGTTTCAGGCGCCGACCGACGGCAGCAAGGTGTTTGTCTCGCCGGAGGTGTCGATGCAGATTCAACATGCGTTGAACAGCGATATTCAGATGGTGTTTGATGAATGCACGGATTATCCCGCCACTGAGGCGGAAGCGCGTGAGTCCATGGAACTGTCGCTACGCTGGGCGAAGCGTTCGCGCGACGAGTTTGTGGGGCTGGGCAGTCGCGATAAGGGCAACGCACTGTTCGGCATTGTGCAGGGTGGCATGCACAACAACCTGCGGGATGAGTCGTTGGCCGGGCTTCTGGACATCGGTTTTGAAGGCATGGCGCTTGGCGGGCTCTCGGTGGGTGAAACCGAAGCCGAACGCATGGCCGTGCTCGAGCACATCACACCAAAGATGCCCGACGACAAGCCGCGCTATCTGATGGGTGTGGGCACGCCGGTCGACATCGTCAATGCGGTGGAGCAGGGCATCGACATGTTTGACTGTGTCATGCCCACTCGTAATGCCCGTAACGGGCACCTGTTTACTGATGACGGGGTGGTGCGGATTCGCAATGCCAAGCACCAGCATGATCTGGGTCCGATCGAGGAAGGCTGCGAGTGTTACACCTGCCAGAATTATTCGCGGTCGTATCTGCGCCATCTCGACAAATGCGGCGAGATACTGGCGGCGAGGCTGTGCACCATTCACAACCTGCATTACTACCTGAACCTGATGCGCCGGATTCGTGCCGCGATTGAGACCGGTACCTTTGCCGAATTCGCTGAGGAATTCCGCGCCAGACAGGCGAGGTCTCAGGGTTCTGTGGCATAATGCGCTGCGTTTTGTGAGGCTCTGACGGGGCCTGCCAGCGAGATCACTCGTTACTGATCACGCTTTTTTATAGGGTTACAAATTATGGATTTCTTTATTCAAACCGCCAACGCTCAGGCGGCGGGCGGTGGCAGCGCTGATATCGTGGGTCTGCTGCCTTTGGTGCTGATTTTTGTTGTGTTCTACTTCCTGCTGATTCGTCCGCAGACCAAGCGTCAGAAAGAGCACCGCGAAATGGTAGCGGCTATTGCTGTTGGCAATGAAGTTGTGACGGCCGGCGGCGTACTCGGCAAAGTGAATAAAGTGTCTGCACAGTTTGTCACCGTTGAGATTGCTGACGGCGTCGAGATCGCCGTGCAGAAGCACACGATTGGAGCAGTCATGCCAAAGGGCACTGTAAAGTCCGCCCGCAGCGGTAAAGAAGCGCCGGCCGCAAAAGACGACAACAAGTAATCGATAGACTACCGCGGGCATGCCCTGCTGGATTGACGGGCGTAAGCCCCGCTGGACTAACTGAATGAACCACTATTCTTCCTGGCAAAACCTGTTGGTGCTTCTGGTGCTGATGGTGGCCGCGCTGTTTGCGTTGCCGAATATTTTTGGTGAAGACCCGGCGCTGCAAATCAGCTACGACAACGGTGCCCCTATTGATGCGGCGGCGTTGAGCACTATTGAGTCGGTATTGCAGCGCGAAGGTATCGAGAGTCAGGCGCCGTACATCAGCGACGAGCGCGGATTGGTTCACTTTGCCGGTGTTGAAAGTCAGTTGGCTGCTGCCGAGAAGCTGCGTACGTCGCTGGACAATGATTTTGTCGTTGCCCTGACATTGGCGCCAAGAACGCCTGAATGGCTGCGTAGTCTGGGCTTGCGGCCCATGAGTCTGGGTCTGGATCTTCGCGGCGGTGTGCACTTTCTGTTTGAAGTCGACATGAATTCGGCGATTACTCAGCGCCTGAACGTCTATCAAAATGAGTTTGATCAGCTGCTTCGCAAAGAGCGCATTCGTCGCAATGTGCGCGTTGCCGGCGATGTGATTGAAGTGAAGGTTGGTAACCCCGAAGACCTGGCCCGCGCCGAAGAATTGATTCGGGATGCGGATCCGCTGCTGGATATCACCACGTTTGAGCGTGATGGCGATCAGTTGCTGCGGGTGAAAATGACACCTGAGCAGGTGCGCGATCGTCAGGATTTCGCGATTCAGAAAAACACTGTCACGTTGCGCAACCGCGTGAACGAGCTTGGTGTGGCAGAGCCTGTCGTGCAGCGTCAGGGCAAAGACCGGATCGTCGTGCAGTTGCCGGGCGTTCAGGATCCGGCGCAAGCGGAGCGTATTCTCGGTGCGACCGCCACGCTTGAGTTCCGTCTGGTATGTGAAAACCAGGACCCTTATGCAGCACAGCGTCGTGGCCGGGCACCTTTAGGCTGTGAGTTGTTTTCAGAGCGCAATGGCGCACCGGTATTGCTGAAGCGTTCGACCATTGTGACCGGCGACCAGTTAGTCGATGCCAACTCCGGTTTCTCGGAAGGCTCACCGGCCGTGTTCGTTAAGCTGAACTCCAAGGGTGCGAATCGCATGCTGGAGACTACCAAGGAAAATCTGAATAAGCCGATGGCGGTGGTGTTTGTTGAGCAGAAGCGCAGCTTTGTTGAACTGAACGGCGAGATGAAGGAAGTAACCCGGGTTGAGCGTGAGGTCATCAACATCGCGAACATTCGCGGTGTGTTTAGCAGCAGTTTTCAGATTACCGGGCTCGATGTGGTGGAAGCACGCGACCTGTCGCTGCTGTTGCGCGCCGGCGCGCTGTCGGCACCCATTTATAAAGTGGAAGAACGCACCATCGGCCCGAGCCTCGGTCAGGACAACATTGATGCGGGTGTCCGCGCCATTGTGATCGGGTTCCTGCTCGTCGTCGTGTTCATGACGCTGTACTACCGGGCGTTTGGTCTGATTGCCAATGTCGCGTTGTTCGGTAATCTGATTCTGATTTCGGCGCTGCTGTCTGCGTTGCAGGCTGCTTTGACACTCCCCGGGCTTGCCGGCATCGTGTTAACGGTGGGTATGGCCGTGGATGCCAACGTGTTGATCTTTGAGCGCATCAAAGAAGAGTTGCGCAACGGTGTGCAGCCGCAGTCGGCGATCAGCGCCGGCTACGACAAAGCACTGTCGACCATCGCCGATGCCAACATCACAACGCTGATCGCTGCGGTCATGCTGTTTGTATTCGGTACCGGCCCGATTAAAGGGTTTGCCGTGACGTTGTCGCTGGGTATTTTGAGCTCAATGTTCACGTCGATCATCGTGACCCGGGCAATTGTTAATCTGGTCTACGGCAGTCGTGATGACCTTAAGAACTTGGCGATCGGCGGTGGCAATACCGGCAAGCCACAGGGAGCAGGCTCATGAGTAAGGCAAGAAGCGTGGCAAAGGGCAAAGCGCTCGATAATCACATCAACTTCATGGGCAAGCGCAAGATCACCGCAACGGTCTCGGCCGTGCTGATTGTGATCTCTTTGGTGTCGCTCGCTACCCGTGGCCTGAACTTTGGGATCGACTTCACCGGCGGTGTACTGGTCGAAGCCGCATACCCTGAAGCGGCTGATCTGGCCGCCATTCGGGGTGATCTGACGGCAGCCGGATACGAATCAGCGCAGGTGCAGAACTTCGGCAATGTCCGCGATGTGCTGATTCGGGTGTTGCCAACACCGGGCGTGGACAACGCCCAGCTCGGTGAGACTATTCTGAGCGTGCTGCAGAGTTCTGAAGCCGGTGTTGAGTTGCGGCGTATCGAGTTTGTTGGTCCGCAGGTGGGTGAAGAACTGACCGAGCAGGGCGGGCTTGCGATGATCTTCGCGCTGCTGATGATTCTCGCTTACATCATGTTCCGCTTTCAGTGGAAGTTTGCGGTCGGTTCGGTTGCCGCTTTGGTGCATGACGTATTTATTACGCTTGGCGTGTTTTCGGTATTGCAGCTGCCATTTGATCTCTCAGTACTCGCGGCGGTACTGGCCGTGATCGGTTACTCGCTGAACGATACGATCGTTGTGTTCGACCGTATTCGTGAGAACTTCCGCGAGATTCACCAGGGGACAGCCGAAACCATCATGAATGGCTCGATCAATCAGATGCTAAGCCGCACCGTTGTGACCAGTCTGACCACGCTGCTGGTGTTGCTGGCGCTGGTGTTTCTCGGTGGTGAGGCAGTCAACGGTTTCGCGATTGCGCTAATCGTGGGCGTCGTTGTCGGAACGTATTCGTCGGTGTTTACGGCGAGTGCTTGTGCGCTGGCGCTGGACGTCACGCCTGAGGATCTAATGCCGCCGGAGAAAGATCCGGAGCTTGATAAGCTGCCGTAACGCGTTTAGCTGCCGGTAATGACCGTGCGCAGCTCGTTATGCACCTTCGGAGTACCGGCGATCATGTTGCCGGTCACGATGTAATCTTCGCCGTCGTTGATGGCGCTCATCAGACCGCCGGCTTCGCGCAGGATTACGACGCCTGCCGCGATATCCCAAATCTGTGAACCAAACATCCAGGCGCCGTCCAGGCGTCCTGCTGCCACGTGACACAAGTCCAGTGCCGCGGAACCGGCGCTGCGCACGCAGCCGGCCGCCAACATCACATTGCGGCAGATCCGCGTGTGCTGTTCGAGCGACTCGTCGTTACTGCGAAACGGGAACTCGGTGCCGATTAATGCGCCGGACAATTCGGTGGCTTTGCTGACGCGAATCTTGCGACCATCCAGTGTGGCGCCTTCACCGCGAATCCCGGTAAACAGCTCTTCAGTTTCCGGGTTATAGACCACACCGACTGATAAACGGCCTTTCACTTTGATGCCGATCGATACGCAGTATTGCGGCATGCCATGAATAAAGTTTGTGGTGCCGTCGAGCGGATCTAAAATCCAGACGTGCTCGGCATCGGCGGAGCCCTGCTCACCCGTCTCCTCACCGATGATGGCGTGATCCGGATACCGCTGCTGAATCAGCTCAATAATTGTTGCCTCCGCCGCCTGATCCACCTGCGTAACAAAATCATTCTGACCCTTTGCCTGGATTTGCAAACGATCGAGCTGACGCGACTGTCGGGCAATCAGGTTGCCCGCTTTGCGCGCGGCTTCAACTGCAGTATTCAGTAGTGCTTGCATAGGATTTTTTGCCGAAACAGACGGCATTCAGTGCGTGAGGGCGGGTAGAATACCAAAGCCCGACGTCAGGCAGTGAAGAATTTACAGGTTAATCATGACTCAAACTCCCGTTGCACCCATTCGCTTTGTGCTCTTCGAGCCGTCGCATCCCGGCAACATCGGGGCTGCGGCGCGCGCCATCAAAGTGATGGGGTATGACGATCTGGTGCTCGTAAAACCGGAGAAGCAGCACCCGCATCCTGAATCACGGGCTCGTTCATCGAATGCCCGTGACGTGCTGTTGAATGCCCGGGTGACCGACACATTGGCAGAAGCGGTTGCCGATTGCGGTTTGGTGTTTGGTTGTAGTGCCCGACGCCGGCGGCTGAACTGGCCCGAGTATTCGCCGCGCGAATGCGCAACCGCTGCGGTTCCGGCGGCAGCTGAAAAGCCGGTGGCTATTGTGTTTGGCAACGAACAGGCCGGGCTCAGCAACGAAGAGCTGAATCTGTGCAACGCGCTCGTTTACATTCCCACCAACGCCGAATACAGCTCACTGAACCTGGCTGCCGCGGTGCAGGTGCTGGCCTATGAGTGCCGTCTGGCGCAGGACATTACCGATGTGGGTCCGCCGCCGGAGTCACCGAACGCATCCTCGGGTGATGTTGAACTGTTTTATGAGCACTTCGAGCAAGTGATCATCAATAGTGGTTTTTTGAACCCGGACAATCCCAGAAACCTGATGCGGCGGGTGCGGCGCTTGTTTAACCGGGCGCAGCTTGATGAAAACGAGCTGAATATCATGCGCGGTATTTTGTCGTCGGTAGACCCCGCCAAAGGCAAAGGCGACTAGAGGCCGCCATGATTTATTTGGATAACGCTGCATCGACGCGCGTCGATCCGGAAGTTGTTGATGCGATGCGAGCCGCGCTGGATGCTTACAACGCCTACGGCAATCCGTCTTCAAATACGCTGCATGGGTTTGGCGAGCAGGCGAACGCTTTGGTGGAGCATGCCCGCAATCAGGTGGCGACGTTGATTAACGGGTCGCCGGAGGGTGTTATCTGGACCTCCGGTGCGACGGAATCGGACAATCTCGCCATTCTGGGCCTCGCACGTTTTCGCGGTGAGATGCAGGGGCGGCACATCGTGACGGCGCTGACCGAACACAGTGCGGTTTTGAACGCCTGTGGGCAGCTTGAGCAGGAAGGTTTTTCAGTCACTTATCTAGCCCCGGATTCTGAAGGACGCATCTCGCCAGACTCCGTTCGACAAGCGTTGCGCGATGACACCATTCTGGTGTCTCTGATGCACGTGAACAATGAAACCGGCGTCATTCAGGATATAGCGGCTGTCGGCGCGCTATGCCGTGACTGCGACATTCTGTTTCACGTAGATGCGGCGCAAAGTGCGGGTCGGCTGCCTCTCGACGTTCGGCAGCAGTGCATTGATCTGCTCTCGCTTAGTGCTCACAAAATGCACGGGCCCAAAGGTATTGGCGCTTTGTATCTGAATACGGAGCGAGTGAACCGGCTCCAGCCTGTCATGTTTGGCGGCGGGCAGGAGCGTGGCTTGCGTCCGGGCACATTGCCGACCCATCAGATTGTGGGCATGGGTAAAGCCTGTGAACTGGCTGCGGCAAGACTGGAGAACGATCCTCCCGCAATTAAAGCCATGCGCGAGGCACTCTGGTCCGAGATTTCCGTGTTGCCCGATATTTTGCGCAACAGCGCCGGCGCAGACACTGTCTGCGGCATTCTGAGCGTCAGCGTGGGCGGGGTTGAAGGAGAGAGCTTGTTGTATGCGCTGCGGGAGCTCGCCGTCTCCAGCGGTTCGGCCTGCAATTCGGCCAGTGACGACGCGAGTTATGTTCTGCGGGCTCTCGGCCGGGATGACGTGCTGGCGGAAAGCACGATTCGTTTCAGCCTGAGCCGGTTCACGACACCCGCCGAGGTGGCCGAAGCCGCCGCCGTTTTTTGTCATGAGGTGCAGGCTTTACGCCACTATACCGCGAGACTTGAGGATATTGTTAAACATGCAGTATAGCTCGCAAAT
>CAYLLI010000044.1:3363-14726 GCA_964384295.1 uncultured Chromatiaceae bacterium | reverse complement strand
CACGGTCATCGGTCCGAGCACCAGGCCCGTCAGGCTAATCGTTAGAAAATACATGGCAACAGTTTGCCCGCGTATCTCGCCCGGTGTGATGTTCAGCAGTGCGGTAGGTGCTACCGCTGAAATCATTGCAATGCCCACGGTGCTGAAGGTCAGTACGATAAAGGCAAGCCACACGTTTGGCATTAAAGGCCCGAAGCCGGCCGCCGGTACCATAATGCACAGCCCCCAAAACAGAATCCGGAGCGGCGCATCACGATAGCCTTTGGCGCTCAGTTCGTCCGACCACCAACCGGCAACGTTGACCGTCAGCGGGCCGATAATAATCAGAGCCAAACCGTTGTAGAGCGCAAACTTCTCGGCAGGCCATCCCCAGGTTCGCTCAAACATGGCGGGCAGCCAGCTCTGGCTGTAGGCAACGGTAGTCATGACACATACGATGCCAACGAAACCGGCGTAAGCCATCAAATGCTGCCTGACATAGTTGAACATCGTGCGCAGCCCGGCTGTTTCACCTTTGTTTGTAAGACCAACACTGCCCTGGCGTAGTGGTTCCCGCAGCGTAAATAACAGAAATGCAAAGGGCAGTCCCGCCAGCCCGACGGCGATAAAGGCGAATTGCCAGGGGGCTACTGTGCCGATCACAGGCAGGCTCAGTTCGTCGACGGTTTTCGACCAGCCGATCACGCTTGCGCCGACCAATGCGGCGAGTCCGGCGCCGATCGATGTGGCGGCGGAATAGAAGGCTACCGGCTTGCCACGGTGTTTTTCTTCGAAGCTGTCACCGATCATCGACAGCGCGCACGGGCTCAGTGTTGCTTCTCCGACTCCGACCATGATGCGCGCTGCAAACAGATGCACAAACGACGAGGCCAATCCGCTGGCGGCTGTTGCGATAGACCAGAGGGTTGCGCCGATGCCGACCAGCCATTTTCTCGAGGTGCGATCGGCGAGCCAACCGATCGGCAACCCAATGGTGGTATAGAAGACAGCAAACGCCGGACCCAGCAGCAGGCCGATCTGAATATCGCTGAGACCCATATCCGCTTTGATTGGCTCTACCAGCAATCCGAGAATATAGCGGTCAACAAACGAGACGATGTAAACCAGCGTCAGTAGTACAACGGTGTACCAGGCATAGGCTTTGCCGGGAAGAAGTCGCTCGTTCATTCGGTGCCTGCAATTGAGTAGATCACGACGAGGTTGCCATCGTCGTCGACGATACCCACCTCTCTGCCGATGCGACCGTCATGAGTTTCAAGTCGTTCTTCCGCATAGGTGTGGAAGCCATGAGTATCGCAGTCGGCAAGAATTCCGTCCACATCATCCACCTGCAACACAATGGCCGCCCGGCGCGGTGTTTTCTGTGGCCCAATACCCGGCGCCTTCACCTCCGTTAGTGCCATAACGCGTGGTTGATCGGGGCTGCTAAGCACCGCGAACCGCATGGCCGAGGACCGGTCTATTTCGAATACCTCATAGCTGTACGAGGCATCTTCAGAGTTTTTAATGAAGGCAACTTCCAACCCCAGGATGTCGCGGTAAAGCACAAAGGCGCGGTCAAAATCGCTGACCAGGAAGTTGGCGCGCTGCAGGCGCACGTGACGTTTTGTATGGGTCATAAAAGGCTCCCGGCTCGCTCCATTGAGCGCGTGGAATCAGGCGTTAGACAACGGGCTGCATTCATGGGGTTCGCCCCTGACTTTGCAAACCTGTACCCCGGTATTGCTGCCGTCGTAGAGTGCTGCAAGAGCATCCGGCATTTGTTCGAATCCGTTCACAATGCTTTGCACAGGTACCAGATCGCCGGTGCTGATCCAGTCCGACAGCTGTCTGGCGGCGTCGTCGAAAAGGTGCGCGAAGTTATAAACAAAAAAACCGTTCATCGAACCGTTCACTGAGCGCAATCGCGTGTAGTTTTGCAAACCGAACGGCGTGTCGCTCATGTACTCGGATATAGAGCCACACAGAACAATCCGTGCGTGCATTGCGAGATTGTCGAGTACGGTGCTTAGAGTAGGGCCGCCGACATTGTCGAAGTAAACATCGATGCCGTCGGGGCAGAGCTCTCTGAGCCGGGTCGCAACGTCTTCAGACTTATAGTCGATGGCGGCATCACAGCCCAGGTTCTTTATCAGCGCGCATTTCGATTTGCCACCGGCGATGCCGATGACCCGGCAGCCCAGAATCCGGCCGATTTGCAATACGGTGCTGCCCACGCCCCCGGCAGCCGCCGATACGACCAGCGTGTCACCGGCCCTGGGTTTGCCGCATTCCATCAGCCCGCAATACGCACTGAAGCCGTTCATGCCTGTAAGACCGGCTCCGTATATGTAGGGCAGGCCTGTATTCGGCATTTTGATAAAACGCTCGGCCGGTGTTCCCTGCGAAGCTTTCCACGTTTGCCAGCCAAGCTGACCATGCACAATATCGCCCTGCTGATAGTCAGGGTGATTCGACTTCACCACCTGTGCCACGCCTCTGCCATGGATCACGTCACCGATAGCCAGCGGGTGCTCTCCGGCTGCCGGGATACCTTGCATGTACATGCGCATGACCGGGCGCACTCCGAGATACAGCGTGCGCAGCAAAAACTCGCCGTCGTTGATGTCCGGCACGGGCGTTTCGGTGTACTCGAAGTCCCCCGGTTTCACATTGCCGTCGGGTCTTGCAGCAATGCGCCATTGCGCGTTTACGGATTCGTTCAACATGGGAATACGCTTAGTCTGTTTCTGCAACCAGCTGATTGATTTCAAAGAAGTGTCCGTCCGGGTCAAACAACGACAACCCGAGAAAGTGCTTCATCTTTCCGTTGGCGCCGCGAATGGACCATTCGTGCGGAGCGGCATGGACGCGCGTACCTAAGCGACATGCGGCTTCGTGCGCTGCGTTGACGTCATCGCCTGCTACGACAAACGTTGGCATGCCGTAACTGACTGAGGTGGGCACTTCGGGTGCCGGCCAAACCGGGTCGATCCACTGCAGCAGTCCGATCATGCCGATGACCGGATCCTCCGCCTGCATGATCACAAGATGCGTTTTATCTCCTGCTTTGCCCGCAGCCATGCCGGTGCCTGACAGTTCAACTTCGTCATCGAAGTAAACAGTCATGTCCAGAACTTGCTGATACCAGGTCACGGCCGCTGCCATGTCACGGACCAGCAATGTGGTGCGTTTGATTACATTGGTCATGGCGTCGGTCAGCCGTCGGCGGTTTCGATAATGCTGACCTGGCAGTCGGCGACACCGTCGCGCAGCGCTTTGGCTTCCTGATATTCAGGCGAGTTCCAGAAGCTGTGGATCGTGGCCTTGTCGGGCCACTCGGATATCACGACTGAGACCCCCGGCTTCTGGTCGCCTTCCAGTACTTCAGAGCCAGCGGCACGAATCAAGTACTTGCCGCCGAACTGTGCGACCAGCTTTGACGCGGCGGGGGCGTAGCCAGAGATAAATTTTTCGCGATCTTTAATGTCGGCGTAGACAATCATATAGGCGGGCATAGGTCTTACCTCGCGGGAGCAATAAAACTGGTTTCCGGTTAGCCCGGTTGTACGTTGACGCTTTCAGCCTGAACCCGCAGCGCTTCCAGCTGATCAGCCAGCTGTTCGACCTGGCTCGCGGTCAGATCCAGTCCGTCGGTAAATGCATGGGTCAGCATGGTTTGGCGTTCGTAAAGCGTTTCCATCATGGCCATGCCTTTTGTTGTTAGCCGTACCAATGGCGAGCGGGCGTGATCCGGGTTGTCGATCAGTTCCACCAGCTTGGCTTTGTCCAGTCGCTGCACCACCTGACGAGAGCTTTGTCGCGTCACGCCGAGGCGTCGCGATATTTGCGGCATGGTTAAAGGTCCGTAGCGCAGCACCGCTATGGTCTGCCAGCGACCGGTCGAAATCTCCAGATCATCGGCCAGCTGCTCCGCTGTGGATAACAGCTGGCCGTTGATTCGGAAGATTGCGCCAATTAGCCGCTGAAAGGCATCCAGAAGATCCTGGTCCAGCTCGGGCGGCGCAGCATCGGTGCGGACAACTTTGCTCATGACCGGATCGGCTGCTACTTCATTTCTGCTTCTTTGCGCGCGTCGAAGATCTTCTTGAAGTACGTCCAGCTGGTTTCGTTCGGACGATCATCATCAACCGGCGGTGCTTCACGGTATTTCGGATGCTTCTCGTCGATGAAATTCTTCATGACGTCCGGCAGGTCTTCAAAGCTCTCCAGCTTGCGGCCTGCAGTGTGGAAGTAGAGCGTGCCGGCGCGGCCCTCCATCTTCATCCATGGCAGCCAGTCGGAGATTCGCACCCAACCGATACGCACGTCGGAAGTATCGCCGGCATCCATCGCCAGGTCCTTCGTATCGCCAAAGAAGTTAAACATTTCTGTGGCGTGGTACTTGTTGCCCACGTAAGGCTGATAGTCGCCGCCCAGCGGGTTGGTGTAGTACAGCGGCACTGCGGTCGACATCCAGTATTGCGAGCCGTTGACCTCAAACGGGAAAACCAGTGGTTTGCCGTCGCGACCTTTCTCGTAGATCGGTCGTTGATTTACCGGGTCGTTTTCGATCTGAATGACTTCGACCGTTTCGCCGGTCCAGGGGTTGTCCCAGGTTTCCAGAATTTCGCCGGTCTTCGGATCCTGATACAGCAGGATCTCGCGGCTCACCATGCGAAAACCGGTACCCATCTTGTCGTCTTTTACGGTGACGCACTGGCGGATGTTCATGCCCGTTACCGTAAACAGCAGCTTATCCCGTTCGCCGGGCACGCGACTGTAGGTCTTGCCGTTCCAGCCATACACGGCAGGCGTGCTGTCTTTCAGTGAGCACTGCATTCGCCGGTAAGCCTGAAGTGTTTCTGCGCCCGGAGCCGGTGCCGCATAGGCCATGTCATTGATCAGCATGGCGCAAAGCGCGACAAACACCAGTGCCGCGAGTGCAAGCATCGGGCGTCGGGATACTGTGCGGGCGATTGCGCGTGGTTGGGTACGGGGCATCAGTCAGCTCCTTATCTTTAAGCTTCGGTTCAGCAACGGAAGGGTGCAGCGTTGCGGGCAGGGTTTGATGGCCTGCCCACCCGGAAAGGTGCTCGAAGAGCTGCAAAGCGACCCAGATTTATTTTGACAGTAAACTGACATATTGACAGTTAATTGTCAAAGTAATAACTTCTGATGATCGGGAGTTTTTAGCGCGATGGTCGTCGCGGGTGTGGCTTGCCCGCAAATACATAGACGCACCGTCGCTGCTGTTCGGGAGAGCAATCACATTATGAGTGTTCAGCGGTTTTGCAAAAGCCTGATCGCCATGATCTTGGCAGTCGCGTTGTCGCCTGTTTTTATGACGTCGGTCTATGCCGGCAAACTGGAAAAAGACTTGGACCTGTTTCTTGAGTGGTTTCCGGGCGAGTACGATAACTACGAGCAGGCATGGCAGGACAACCTGGATAAGGTTGAGCAGCCCCACGAGCATATTCATCATATCTTTCTGAAAGTCGACGCACCCGCGATCGGCGACAACGTGTTCTTCGTGCAGCAGTACATGGATGGCGACCCGTCGAACGTCTACCGTCATCGTTTGTACAGACTCGACACCGACAAAAAACAAAAAGCCGTTCGTCTGACGATTTTTTCGTACAAGGATGAGGCCAAATACCTGAACGGTCATTTGAAGCCGGCTATCTTTGAGTCATTGACTCAGGACGAGCTGATTGAGCGACCCGGCTGCGAAGTCTATTGGCAGTTTGATAAGAAGGTTGGCTACTTTAACGGCTACATGATCGACAAAGCGTGCAGTTTTATTTCGCAGCGCAGTGGCCAGAAGATCTACATTACTGATACGTTGCGTCTTACCGAAAATGAAATCTGGATTCGGGACGAGGCCTTTGATGAGCAGGGCAATCGTATTTTTGGCAACAAGGCCGGCATTAGTCATAAGAACCGTAAGGTCACCTACTACGATGGCTGGGCAGGCGTTAGCTCAGACGGCAGACCAATGGCGATGGTCGCTGAAAACTGGTCGGAAACGGATTCAGGCTTTGAGTTTACCGGCGAGCTGGATGTGTTCGGCCGGTTCAAGATTCACAACGAAGGACAGATCGTCCCGATCCCGCTGAAAAGCGGTGAGCCCAGCGGTTACTCGGTGCAGATGGCGAAGCTGACCTACCAGAATACGGCTGTGCCGATACTGACGTTAAAGCTTATTGAAGATAGCACCGGCAAAACACTGGCCTACAGTTGGGGTGATCTGGAAAGCGGCAAGATCGGCCTGAATACCCGCTGGATGCAGATGGGTATGACCCGCACCGAGTCTGTCCCATCCTACGGATTTGGCAATCAGGATGAATAACAGCAAGCCCCGCAGTGAATGCTGCGGGGCTTTTTAGTGTTGAGCAAACGCGCCCGCTGCTGTATTAAAGGGGGTGGGTGAGAGTTTTTAGTAGTACGACTGTTCAGTAATGAACGCACATCGCAGTTGATAGAGGGGAGTTTCATGAAGATCAAACACTGCATGCTATTGCTGTCGGGGGCCCTTAGCGGTCTTCTCGCAGTGAACCAGGTGGCGGCTGCCGCTCTGGAAGAGATTACAGTTACCGCACGTAAAACGGACGAGTCCTTGATGGAAGTTCCGGTGTCGGTGAGTGTGGTTGATACTGAAGTGATCGATAACGCGAACCTGCAGAACATCGAGCAGATTGCGATCATTACGCCGAACCTTAAATTTAACCAGGGCTTTGGTCGTCAGGCCGACCGCCCGGTGATTCGTGGTTTGTCATCCATCTTTACCCGTCAGGAACTGGTCGGTTATTTCGTGGATGGTGTCTGGGTGTCGGGCACGCTCGCTACGTTCGATCTTTCGAACTTAGAACGTATTGAGGTGATTAAGGGGCCGCAGGCTGCCACCTTCGGCCGCCGGACATTCTCCGGTGCGATCAACTACGTGACCAAAGGCCCCTCGGAAGACCTGTCCGGCAACATTCAGGTGCAGGGCGGCAGTAACGAGTACGGCATTCTGCAGGGTACGATCTCCGACACCATTGGCGACTTTGGCTACCGTGTGACCGGTCGTTACTACACGTACGGTGGTGACTTCTCTAATCAGCTGCCGGATGGCCCGAAAGTTAGCGGTCAGGAACAGAAGAGCGTTAATGGTTCGTTTGTCTGGGACACGACTGAGAGAAGTTCACTGACGTTGAACCTGAGCTACGCTCAGAACAAAGATGATCAGTACGCGATTCTGTTGCAGACGCTTGACCCGAATGATCCGAATTTCTGTCAGTTCAATAATGATCCGAATACGCCGTTCCCGAGCAGTTACTACTGCGGTGAGCTCCAGGCCAAGGGGCAGCCCAACCTTGGGGGCGGATTCCCCGCCGGCCGTTACGGGTTGGAAGAAGAGCGCTTCCGTTCAGCGTTGATTTGGGATTACGACATGGACTGGGCGAGCATCCGCTGGATTAATGCCTACAATGCCCGCCAGTTTGACTCAGTTCAGGACGCCACGTTCGCAGGTACTTTCGGACAAACTCCGCCGCCGTTCCCTCCGGGTTCAACCACCGTGGCTAACGACTTCCATACCGTTAGCGCCGATGAAGAGAGCGATTTCAACAGTGAGTTCTGGTTGCGCGGTGGCGAACAGCTTCGCTGGGGTGCCGGTGCGTATTTCTTCCAGGAGAAAATCGACAGCGACTCCGGCGATGCCGATGTAACCACACCTGAGAAATCGACGGTGAGCCAGGAAAAAACGACCAACGTGTCGCTCATGGGTACGGTTGAGTACGACTTTACCGATCGCTGGACAGCCGGTCTTGAGCTGCGTTACGCGGAAGACAAGATCACGCAGTCCGAGCAGAACATCGGCGATCCGAACTTGCCGCGCTTTGGCCTTCCTGCTGCTGAATTTTCAGAGCGCTTCAAAAGTCTGACGTATCGCTTGACCGCGTCGTATCAGGCCAGCGACGCAACATCCATTTACGGTAACCTGTCGACGGGTGTGCTGCCGGGCGGCTTTAACACCGACGTTCGCCTGGTGCAGGAGCGTCCAGACTTGATCGTTATTAAAGAGCAGGACATCACACAGCTGGAGTTCGGTGTGAAATCGGATATTACCGATTCGGTGCGCCTGACCTGGGCCTTGTACGGCATTCTCTGGGAAGATCAGGGTCGTTCCGAGGCATTTGAGTCAGCGCTGCCGGGACCCCCGGTTAACTACGAAGCGAACCAGGGCGATACGCAGATCATCGGTACCGAAGCCTATGTGAGCTGGTTTGTTACCGACTGGCTGACATGGGGCGTGGGTGGTGCGTACAACGACACGGAATTGAAGGATTTCTGTAGCCCGGATACCACCGACCGCAATATTGCAGGTATCGGTGGCGTAGCTACTAATGGCCTTCCGTGTGCCGACCTGTCGGGCAACAAAGCACCGTTGGCGCCCGACTATGAGCTGACCACAAACCTCACGTTGAATCGTGACATCGGCAATAGCGGCCTGGAACTGATTTCCCGTCTTGATCTTAGCTATCAGGACAGCCGCTTCGTACGTCCGGTTAACAAGGCATCCGTCGGCTCTGAAACCATCCTGAACCTGACCGTCGGGTTGCAGCAGGATAACTGGCGTTTCTCCCTGTGGGGCAAGAACCTGACCGGTGAAGATTCGGCCGTATCAGCCTTGCGTTACATTGAAGCGCCGAACTTCACTCAGCGTGCGTTTGCAGTGACGCCGCGGCCGGGTGCAGAGTATGGCGCAACCTTCGAGTGGAGATTCGGCGACCAGTAATCCGCCAGAATTTTAGAAGGTTGATTCAGTAACAGCGGGCTCTTCGGTAACGAAGAGCCCGTTTTTAATTCCGGAAGGGGCGATGGCGAAAGAGTTTCATTTTTACTGCACGGATTATGCAGGCGCTGAGGCAAAGGCATTGCGGAAAGAGCATCTGCGCGCACATCTCGATTACATTGAGGCCAATATGGCCACGGTCAGTGTGGCAGGGCCGATGTACGATGAGTCGGGTGACGGCATCGTCGGTTCTTGTGTTGTGTACCGGGTTGAAACGCTGGCCGAGGCGCGGCGTCTGTTTGAGCAGGACCCTTACTATCAGGCGGGTGGCATCTGGCAGCACGTTGCAGTGCGAATTTTCAGGATCGTTGCCGGGCAATGGGTCGGCGGCAGACTCTGGTAGCTAACTGCTGATCTCAAAGAACTCCAGCCACTCGCCGTTCGGGCCTGCAATCGTGAAACAGACCCGCTGGCCAAAGGGCTCAAACGGTCGTTCTGCCGGGGTCGATATCCACTTCACCTCATCATCAAGACCTCGCAGGTGAGTAATCAGCTTATCAATGTCGGTCACCGGGAAGCGCAAGCTCGCGACACCCAGATTGGGCAGTCCGGCGCTGGCTGAAAAATCGCGACCTTCCAGCGTTTTGAAACGGCACAGTTCCATACTGCCGATCGGCAGCCCCTGAGGGTGCAATAGCACAAGCCGGCTCGGAATGTCCTGAATCAGGTTGTACGGCAATCCGAAAACGTTTGGTCCGCCGTCGGCACCCGGTCCTTCTGTGTCGATGAACACCTCGAAACCAAGCACCTTTTCATACCAGTCCTGCGATACTGCTTCGTCTGCGACGATTTGGGTAGCGTTAAAACTGCGGCTGACGGTGTCAAAATCAGGAAACCCGCTGAGTGGTGGGGCTAGCCTTTCAATAAACGCCACAACGATTCCGTCCGGGCCGCAGGTCAGCCATTCGATGACTCTGACCGGGCCCATGTTCATCTCGACGGGCTCGGATAAAGCTGTCCAGCCCTGTGCCTGCACGGCCTTGAGCGTGGCCTTAATGTCATGAACCCGCACGTTGATATCAAACCAACCGCCGGTATCCCAGACCCGCGCATTGGAGCGCATCTGCTGGTCGGCACCTGCAATCGACACGAGCCGAATGAATCCGGCCTCGCTGCCCGGTTGTGCAATCAATGCGACCTCGCCTTCGGCGTCAGCTTGCAGACCCCAGCCACCGGTCCATTCTTCGCTCAGCGGGCCCCGGTGAAGCGCCTTCCAGCCACCGACGGCCTGCCAGAAGTTGATCCAGTGATCGAGGCTGCGCACCGAGAAAACGACTTCCTCCCAGCCGCTGATGCCAAAGGCGTTTGCTGAAGTTCCTGACGTCATGCATCCAGAATACCACGGTGGATGATTGCAGCGTCATGTCGCACAACAACCCTGTGCCAAAACGTGCACACAAAAAAACAGGCCAAAAAGGCCTGCTTTTTTGGTGCTTGCTGCGTTCTGGTTATTCGGCTGCCGGCCCGTTGGCTATCGCGACGATCTCAACATCGAACGCCAGGTCCTTGCCTGCCAGCGGGTGGTTGAAGTCCAGAATGACAACCTCTTCTTTAACCTCCACGACCCGAATCGGCCCCGGGTAGTCAGGTGACTGCAGCTGGGCGTCCACTTTGCGGGCTTCTTCCGGAATCTGCTCAAGCGGCACTTCCTGAAACGCTCTCTCGTCAATCTCGCCGTAGCCATCGGCAGCGGCGAGTTCAACGTTCTTTTTGTCGCCGACTGCCAGTCCCGCTAAAGCAGCTTCCAGCCCGGGCAGGATCTGGCCGCCGTTCTGGATATAGACCAGCGGCTCACCGCCGGCGTTGCTGTCAACAACATCGCCCTCCACGGTCAGCGTGTACATAATGGATACCTGTTTGCCATCTTCGATCATTACGATCTCCTCTGCATGTGCCGGGATAATTGCAGCAGTCATACAGGTCATCAGAGCCCACAGATTCAGGCGGAAAAGACGAAACATGAGGATGCTCCCCGTCATTGGTTGATAAATAGACATTTTGCGCGATGCGCACTGTTCGCAACCTGATTTGATGCTCGGCAAGGTATGCGGAGCAGGGACACGGCGAGAAAAAAGCAAATTGAGAGTCGAAAGGCTAGCACCGGCAGCCCGTGAAGTCACTCCGGAGTGGTCTGGCGGTGATCCCTCGCATGGGCATCGCCGAGCCGTTCGGAGTGCTCACATTCCGGGTTTTCGCCTGAAGTGGACTCGACCGTGCTTTTCAGCCAACATTGACCACTTCCGTTTTATTGGCCTGACCGCCGGTCATACGTAATGCCTCACACACTGCATTCACTAAAGCTTTTTCTGGGTTTGCTCCTGATTCTGCCCCTGCTCGCTGTCGGGCAACAGACTAACGCCGGCGATGCATCGAACGCGGAGCCAGCTGAGACACTTTCGGAGTCAGCGCCTCTAAAGCAACTCTCCGCCGGTCAGATTGCCGAGATAGATGCGAGTCTTGAACTGTTTGATGCGAACATCGCTATTCTCGATTCGCTTGAAGAGCGAATTGATGATGAAACAGGTATTCGGCAGGAGATTCTGAC
>CAYLLI010000044.1:0-3353 GCA_964384295.1 uncultured Chromatiaceae bacterium | reverse complement strand
GAGAAGCGTGACAAGGGGTTTGATATCAGCGCTTATGAGCCCCGCGCGGTCGAGATTCTCTCGCTGGCTCCGGAGGCGGTGGCGTTTGCCGGTGATCGCATTGCTTCCAGAGTCGTACTGCCCACGCTGGACGGGTCTGCGGCCGAGCAGGCAGCTATCGATCAGGCCTTTTTTAAGGCGGTTGATTTGGTCTATGAAACCAACCGCGTGCTGATTGCTGCAATCCGTGTCGCTGAGAAGTTTGACATTGATGTCGCTGATGACCTGAAGTACATCACAGACTACATTACCGACTCTACCGAATCGGGCTCGGTCTATCTGGATATCGCTAAAGCCGAACTCGATGGTGTTCAGGTGAGCTCCGCAATGTTGCCGGAGGACAAAGAGTTACTGGCGCAGGTAAAGGTCGCTGATAGTCGCGTTAAGCGTCTGGCTTCAGCCATTAGACGCAACGTCAGCCTGATGCAGGATTTGGGCTTGCCCACGGCTCAGTTTCAACAGCAGCTGTTGACCGCGACCGGGGAGATTTCATCCAGTGTGTTCGACTGGGAAGTCCTTTCAGGCTTGTTTGCTGACTGGAGTGACTCGATTTTTCAGGCGGTCACTGAGCATGGTCCTGACGCATTCTTTAAGTTTTCGATCTTCGTACTCATCATTTACGTGTTTGCCAAGCTAGGCAAGCTGATTCGCTCAGCTGTCGAGCAGGGTATTCAGCGCTCAGATCTGAGATTGTCTCGTCTTCTGGAGGACATGATTTTGTCGGCATCGAGCAATCTGGTGCTCTTTGTCGGGATTATGATTGCGTTGTCGCAGATCGGGTTGTCACTGGGCCCGCTGCTGACCGGTTTGGGTATCGCCGGCTTCATTGTTGGCTTTGCGCTGCAGGACTCGCTGTCCAATTTTGCGTCGGGTTTGCTGATTCTATTCTACCGTCCGTTCGACGTGCACGACACGATTGAAGCCGCCGGTGTCCGGGGGCGTGTTAACAATATGACACTGGTGAACACGACGATCCTGACTTTCGATAACCAACGGCTTGTTATTCCGAACAACAAGATCTGGCAGGACGTGATCATCAACGTAACGTATCAGACGCGTCGCCGTATCGATATGGAGCTGGGCATTACCTACGATCAGGATATTGATCAGGTTTTCGATCTGTTGCTAAAAGTAGTCAATGCCGACGACAGAGTGCTGGATGATCCGGAAGCTACCGTCAAAGTCGGTTCTTTTGGAGATTCCTCCGTGAATATCCTGTGCCGTCCGTGGGTGAAGACGGCTGACTATTGGGACGTCTATTGGGATCTGAATAAGGCCATCAAGCAGGCCTTTGATGCCAATGGCATTGAAATACCGTTCCCGCAGCGTGATGTGCATATCTTTGAAGAGCGCGTGACCAGTAAAACAGAACAGCAGGATAGCGAATCCACGGACACTTCTGCCTGACTTCGTAAACACCATCACTAGAACGACAACTACGAACATGAAGCATATTTTGTATGCCGCATTCGCGGCGTTTTTGGTTGTGCAGGCTGAAGCCAGCACATTGGTTATGAAGAATGGTGACCGTATCACCGGCACCGTTAAGAAGATCTGGGCTAGCGACGTATTTATTGAGCCGGATTATGCGGATGAGTTTTCTGTCGATCAGGACGCGGTGGCCTACATCGAAGACGATCGCGATATGGAGATCGAGCTGGAGGATGGCACGAAGCTGGAAGGTCCGATGCGGGCCAATGCAGCCGGCGAGCAAGTCATCGTTGTCGATGGTGATGAAATACCCGTTCCAATATCTGCACTTGCCGAGTTGGAGGAGCCGGACAAGTTCTCTGATTGGGAGGCGCGCTTCGACATAAATACTACGGTCAACAAGGGCAACACAGAGAGCAAGAACGTTAAGGTCAACGTTTACGCGATGTATAAGTACGACAAGACCCGGCAGACTTTCGATATTCAGCTCACCGATGAATCCCAGAATGGTGAAAAAACCAAAGACCGGAACTGGGCACAGTACAACTTCAATTTGGAAGTGAAGGAGCCCTGGTACTTTGGTACCTCGGCCTCGTATGAAAGTGACCCGTTCAAGAACCTAAATGTCAGGTACAACATCGTGCCGGGTTTGGGGTATGACATCTTTAATGACGCAGACCGACTGTTTAGTTTGCAGGGTGGTGTGGGCTATCAGCGTGAGGAGTCAGTCGATCAGGGTCAGCCTGATTCTGTTAATGATGGCGGCGCCATCGCGGCGTTTTTAATGCGCTTCCAGTGGGACTTCGGTTCGCCCGATCTTGAGTTCTACATCAACAACAATACGACCAAGGCGTTTTACGGTCGTCGCAATACATCAACGCAATGGGTCACCGGTACGCGCTTCGAGCTCACGGACTTGCTTTATCTGAATTTTGAATTTGACTACACCCGTGAGTCCAAGCCGTTGGAAGGTGCAGAGCCGGAGGACGTTACGCTGTTGTTTGGCTTCGGCATGGAATTTGACTAATAGCAGGAGCAGTTGATGATGCTGAGGCGGCGGGTTCTTGTATTGTTGATAGCTGTTCTTGTGTTTGGTGCGCAGGCACAGGAGCGGCAAGATTCACAGGGCGAGGCAATGGCCAGACTGGCTACCTTTAAGACAGCTTTGAAAGCGGCGCTGATGCAAGGTATGTCTGAGGGCAGTCTGCCGGAGGCGGTCAGCGCATGCAAGACGCAGGCGCCTCAGATTGCTGCAGCTGCTCGTTCCAACGGTATTGCAGTCGGTCGTTCCAGCCTGCGGCTGCGTAATCCGGCCAATGCGCCTGAGGATTGGATGCGGGCAGTACTTATTGACTGGGAGCAGGGCGGCGCGGTTGAATCACGCCAGATCGTTGTGAATGAGACCACTACTGCATACGTGGAGCCTATTGTTATGCAGCCGCTGTGCCTGCAGTGTCACGGATCAGCGCTTGCACCTGAGACGGCTGCCGCAATCGCGGCGCGTTATCCGGCTGATCAGGCTACGGGGTATCAGGCGGGAGATGTGCGCGGCTTGTTTTGGGTGACCTATCCGGCGCCTGATGCAGCCGGCCGGTAAATTCTGTCGTTACGTAAAAAAGCCCTGTTTCTGGTCTACTTTGTCGGTGCAATATGCGGGTGCTTGGGGTGTAACTCATCTACAATAATTGGCAGTTACAAAACACCAAACAACTATTGAGGCAGTAACGTGTTTAAGAGTACAAAACGATTTGTCGGTTTCAGTTGTGCCCACCGGCAACCCGCGCATGACGGTCATTGCCAGTATTTGCATGGCTACAGCCGGTCTTTCTATTTCGTGTTCGGAGCAGACGAGGTTGATCCGCAAACGCATTTCGTGATGGATT
>CAYLLI010000043.1:0-14876 GCA_964384295.1 uncultured Chromatiaceae bacterium | reverse complement strand
CGTACCGAATCTCCTGAGTGGCCACCGTATCGTTTTCATTAATGACCGGAACCGCGCCCAATGCGAGCAACGTCTCCAGCGTATTCCTGCCGTTCAGATAACGCTTACGATTCTCGGTATCTTCGGGCGTCAGCAATACCTGCGCGACCTTCATGCCCAACTGATCAAACGTTTCCTGATAGGCATGCGCCAGAATGACCTGACCGGCGGCGGCTGCCGCCTGGTTCTCTTCCAGCAGGCGCTGTCCGGACTCCAACCCCAGATAAGGCCGTCCCAATGCAATCGCACCTGAAGACACCAGCAACACCTGTTGCCCGCGTTCGCGCAGTCGCAGTATTTCGGCGGCAAGAGCGTCAAGCCAGCGACGATCCAGCTGTCCTGATTCGGCCGACACCAGCAGCGACGAGCCGATTTTGACGACCACGCGTTTGGCTTGCTGCAATCGCCGGGGGTTCGCTGTCAGCGCGCTGGTCATCGGAGCACTCCGGAAAATCCCGTTAAATGAAACGCTGCGAACTAAATCGCGGCGCTAAGAATCTGCTCGCCACGCGCAATTGCCATCGCCCCGCTGCGAACCACAGCAAGGATCTCACTGGCGGTACCTGCCCGCTCAACAAACTCATCAATCCGGCTGACCGTGCCCGTCACCACAAGCGTGAAGTTCTCGGAATTCTCATCAATCACGTCCGCATTGAACTCTGCGATCAGGGTCTGCAGCGTTTCGTTCAGACCGCCATCCAGCCTGACCTTCAGCAGCAGCTGCTCACGCTCGATGTGATCGCCCTTCGTCATGTCGGCAATGTTCACGACATCAACCAGCTTAAAAAGCTGCTTATTGATCTGATCAATCACCTCTTCCGAGCCGTAGGTGACCAGCGTCAGACGCGACAAACCCTTGTCATCGGTGGGTGCTACGCTCAACGATTCGATGTTGTAACCGCGGGTTGAGAACAGCGAAGTCACCCGGGTCAGCGCCCCGGCCTCATTCTGCAGCAGGATTGAAATAATGTGTCGCATGCGATGCCCGCAGGCCTCCATAATGAATTCCGGTGTACAGGGTTTACCGCTTTCGACGGCAAAAAAGTCGGACAAGCCCCTTAACCGTGCAATGTTCGCTTAGAATCTACGCTATTGCAATCCGCAAGCAATTCACTGAAACTCTCACCCTGTAAGGCTTTCAAGCAATTTCTCAGAGGCTGAACCGCCCATTTCCTGAAAACGCCGCCCAAGCCTTTTCGTCCGTTTCTTTACCGGCAGCGCCAGCATACGACACCCATGACCACGACAAAGCAAGACAAAGCGACCTCTCACCCATTGGCAGGAACCGTCATGAGCGGCTCCGAGATCATCGTGCAGGTGCTCGCAGACGAAGGTGTCGATACGATTTTCGGCTACAGTGGTGGGGCGATTCTGCCCACCTATGATGCGGTATTCCGCTACAACGAAGAAAACCAAACCAGCGAGGGCGATGCGCCCATGCCGCTCATCGTGCCGGCCAATGAGCAGGGCGCCGGCTTTATGGCGGCCGGCTATGCGCGCGCGAGCGGCAAAGTCGGTATCTGCATGGTCACCTCGGGACCGGGTGCAACCAATACGGTGACGCCGGTGCGCGACTGCATGGCCGACTCTGTGCCGATTATCGTTATCTGTGGCCAGGTTCCGACCACCAACATCGGTACCGATGCGTTTCAGGAAGCACCGGTTTCCAGCACGTTAGGCTCGGTCGCGAAACACGTTTTCCTGATCACGAAACCCGAACAGCTTGAAGCGACGGTGCGTACGGCATTCCACATTGCGCGTTCCGGCCGGCCGGGTCCGGTTGTCATCGATATTCCGAAGGACATTCAGAACTGGGAAGGGCCATTCTCCGGAGCAGGCATGCTGCAGGTTCAGGGTTTCCGGCAGCGCGTCGCCGCATTGGAAAACAATGCGCTGGAAGACTATGAAGCAGAGGCCTTCTTTGATCTGTTGCGGCAGAGCGAACGGCCGCTGATCTACGCCGGTGGCGGGGTTATCAATGCCGATGCCAGCGATGCGCTGCGCAAGTTTTCGCATCAGCTGAATATTCCGGTTGTTACCACATTGATGGGCATCGGCGCCGCCGATACCACCGAGCCTCTGTGCCTGCATATGCTCGGCATGCACGGCACCGCCTATGCAAACTACGCCGTTGAAGATTGCGATTTTCTGATCGCGCTGGGTGCACGGTTCGATGACCGCGTAGCCGGTGTTCCGGAAAAATTTGCGCCGAAGGCAAGAAACATCGCCCATTTCGATATCGACTCGTCGGAAATCGGCAAAGTGAAAGCGGTGGACTGGCATCACGTCGGTATTCTGAAACGCGATCTCGAAACGCTCTGCGAATTTGCAACCCGGCAGAACATCACCCGTGAGCCGGGCGTATGGCATGAAGAAATTGCAGCTTTAAAACGCGATTACGCACTGAACTACGATCGTGACAGCGAAACGATTCAGCCTTATGCCGTCATTGAAGAGATCAATAAGCTCACCGGCGGCAACGCCATCATCAGTACCGGTGTGGGCCAGCATCAGATGTGGGCGGCACAGTACTTCGACTTTAAAGAGCCGCGGCTGTGGCTGACTTCCGGCAGCATGGGCACGATGGGCTTCGGCCTGCCGGCTGCAATCGGCGCGCAGTTTGCGCGCCGCGATCAGCTCGTTATTGATGTTGACGGCGATGCCAGTATTCGGATGAACATCGGCGAGCTGGAAACCGCAACCACGTATGGTCTGCCGGTTAAGGTGCTGGTGCTCAACAACTATGGTGACGGCATGGTCAAGCAATGGCAGAAGCTGTATTACAAAGGCCGCTTCTCTGCCAGCGACAAATCACTGTATCGCAAAGATTTCATCAAAACGGCTCAGGCAGACGGCTTTGAGTTTGCCAAACGTCTCGACAACAAAGCCGACATGCAGGCCGTCGTTAAAGAATTCATTGAATTCCCGGGCCCTGCATTTTTGGAAGTCATCATCGACAAAGATGCGATGGTGTATCCGATGATCGGGCCGGGTCTGTCTTACGGCCAGATGATTACCGGCGATTACATTGCCAGCCGAGAAACGGAAGAACCGACCGAAGACCCGAACGGCTCGTCGCTGTTCTAAACGTTCTGTTCGATCTTCTGGTCGGCCCGCTGTGCAGCGGGCACCGACAGCGTCTGCACATCACATAGCCCTGCCTTGGCTTCCAGTTCACCGTGCGACAAGGTGTCCCACGGAGCCGGAAACCGCTGAGCTATTGCACAGGCAAACAGCGCGAACGCCGGCCACAACAGATATACGCCCACGTCACCCCAGAGGACCAAAAACGTCAGCGACAGAATGATCGTCGGGTTATGCGCGAACATCACCTTGCGAAGATTCCACTCGTAGATGTTGTGATCGGGCGAGACGTACAAATCCCAATAAAACAAATGCCCGGGACCGTTCGCCAGTGATGCGCAGACGTACGTGAATACAGCAACCATCCACGGTGCATCGAGAAACCACTCGCCGACCGCCCAAAACACGAGAAACAACTGCGCCTCGCTAAAACCCCAGACTAAACCGATCAAAATGGTTGTCACCGGATAAAGCCGGCGCTGATACGTCACAGTGCCGGTCGGCCAGACATACAAATAACCGACAAGGACCACAACCCAGGTCAGCGCAACATAGGTCAGCCACACCGGATCAGCAAAGTGCTCTGCATTGACCCACGGACCTTTGAGTAAGCGGGGCAATACGCCCGTCGCCCAACTCAGAATCCAGCACAAACAGAAATAGATCCACGCACGCACCCAGGCCATCCGCGCATCGTAGATTCGTGTGTCTTTGCCGCGGGTGCCGGCAATCAGCAACAGCAGCAAAACTGCCATCAGGCCCATCACGCTGTACACAAACGCATCAAGCGACGGCCAGCTGGGCACGCCGCCAAATAGCTTATCGGTTGGCACTCCCCTATCCCCTGTGGTTGAAGTCTATCGGCGTCAGTTTTGGCCTTCGCGCACGGAGTCGATATCGGCGCCGCCGGCATGCCGTGTAATAACGGCTTTCTTCCGTAAAAACCGCTGCAGGCCACTGCTGCCCATACGGGAATGGCCAAGCCCTGACAAACCGTGCGAATCCTTTTCGGCTTCAAACGCCAGCGTCGTTAAACCACCGTCGTTAATGCTGATGGCTCCCGCGTTTATCTGCAGACCGACCTCGGTCGCCTCAGCCTCGTCACCGAATACAGCGGCCGACAATCCGAATTCACTGTCATTAGCCAACGCTATCGCTTCATCCACCGTATCGAAGGGCATTACCGGCAACACAGGTCCAAACGTTTCTTCCTGAATGACCGCCATATCGTGCGTCAGGCCGGTCAGAACCGTCGGCCGTATCCACAAACCGCCACCGTGGTTTTCCACCTCGCCACCGGACGCTATCGCAGCACCCGCTGCAACGGCAGCTTTGATCTGAGTGGCAATAATCTCAGCCTGCCCCTGCATAATGATCGGGCCGAGATGACCCTGATGCAGATCGTCTGCGTTCAGTTGCACGCGCTCAGCTTCTGCCACCAGCGCCTGCAGAAATTCATCGTGAATCACCCGGTCGACATAAACGCGCTCGAGGCTCTGACAGGCCTGTCCGGTAGCCTGAACCGACGCCCGCAGGATCAGCTTCGCCGCGTGCTGCACATCGGCCGAGGCCAGCACGATGACAGGATCTTTTCCCCCCAGTTCAAGATGTGCGGGGATCATGTGCTCAGCCGCGGCGGCTGCCACTTTTCGACCGGTCGCCACGCTGCCGGTGAAACAAACGGTATCAACGTGCCCGATCAATTCCGCACCAACGCCACCATCGCCCACCACAAAACGCAGCACGTCGCGCAGTTCCGGAATCGCATCGATGGTCCGCTGGAGGGGTGCTACAAACCGCGGGGTAATTTCACTCGGTTTGACGATAACGGCGCTACCTGCGACCAGCGCCGCGAGGCTGTCCAACAACGACAACAACAGCGGAAAATTCCACGGACTGATAACGCCCACTAGCGGATAAGGGAACAGGCGGGTGGTAAAACTGACGTCGGGATCAGCCATCAGCGGCTGGGGTGCGGGTTCCGCAAACACCCCTTTTGCAAACCGGGCCCATTGCGACAATACGAAAGGAACCCCGCCGACTTCGCCGGCCGCCAGCCGGAAACGCCCGGTATCGGTGCTCAAAGCTTCGAGCACCCCGGCATCGGCGGTCATTGCTGCGACCCAGATTTCGAGAATCTCAACGCGCTCTTCCCAGCTGCGCGCAGCCCACGCCTTCTGACCGCGTCGCAACTCATCGCAAAAAGCTGCCAACTCACTCGAGCTGACTGCCTCAATGTGTATATCGTATTCGCCCGTTCGCGGGTTTCTGACGTCCATTCCCTACCCCATCATTACCGCCGACGCCTACACAACCAACCGGTCAATCTTAGCGGCACAGATAAAATCGTTTTCAGTGAGGCCATCGATCGCATGCGTCGTGTAGTTAACCACGCACTCGCGATAACTAACCTCAAGGTCCGGATGATGACCTTCGCAGTTTGCCACCCAGGCAACTGCGTTTACGAAGCCCATTGTCCGGTTAAAACCGGTGAACTCAAACGTCCGGCGTATCCACTTGCCGTCGTCACTGATACTCCAGTTGTCATGCAGTGCTTTCAACAGTTCTTTCGCTGCTTCAGGCTCAAGCGGCGGTACCCCACCCTCGCATGGTTCGCATTGGCGTTCTACTAGATCGGTCATGTTGGTGTCCTCAAAATTATTCCACTGCGACCAGCGTCGCAGGAACTATAGACGGGTCAGGGCCACAAAAGTGCCACCGTTGCGTTCACACAGCGTTCTCATAAGGTTAGCAAAGCGCAGTGCGTTGGGCGATGTGCCACGGGTGAACTGCGTCGGAAACCCCACCGCATGCACCCGCATCAGCCGGTTTCCGAAGCGGTCCGCCTGATTGATCCGGTCGACATAGCGGACTACCGCTTCGACCGAGCCGCGTGGAAAGTCGTCCCCATAGACATAGATACTCACCTTACGACCCGGCTCATAGAAACTGTTGATCGCTTCCGAAATACCCTCTACCGGGCTGGAATCACTGTACGGATTCCAGCTTCTCAAGCGGCTCAGAATATTGCGCCTGGCTGCCGGCGAATCTTTAATCCAGCGGCCGGTGTAACTGCTGTACATATAGCGACCTTCGTCATTCAACACCTGAATGCCTTTGACCGTCGGGTACACATCGAGCGTTTCGCTGATCATCTGCAGCACCAGGTTCCACGGCCCCTGAAACATACTGCCGGACGTATCGATGACGAAGATGATGTACTCGCTGTCCACCGGAATGCCGCCAACCGTCGTGTCGCCCGGCAGCGGCTTGTAGTCTTTCAGCAGTCGCTGCATTTCTTCGGTAAGGCGTTGACGGGCAGCGAGTAACTCGCCCTGCTCGGTCGTCTGTGTGTCTGACGACTGCTTACTGGCCGCAAACTCACCGCGAATTTTGCTCAGATCCCCCTGCAGGCGGGCGACCATGGTTTTCTTTTCCGACAGACTTTCAACGACCGCGTCCAGCTCACGATTCAGCACCACCGATTCACCACGCATTTCAAACAACTCGGCCTGCAGACTTCGAATTAACCCCTCAAGCTCCTGCTTGCTCGCTTCGATAGTGGTCGGCTCATATATTTTCGTGATCACCAACAGCAGAATGACGGCGCCAAAGCCGCAGCAGATCACGTCGAGGAACGACAGGCTGAATGTTTCGGTATCGCGACGTTGTTTCTTTGCAGGCATCGCCGGTCTCCTAAGGCCAGTCCGATGAAGGACTCATCATCGAACCACTGGTTTGCAGTGCCAGGCGCCACAGATAACCGGCGGCATCCGGATCACCATCCATGGGGTACAGCATGACGTTCACAGGCACATTCTTTGGTAATTCTTTCAGCGCCTCATTAAAGAACTTCACCCGGCGCTGCGGACTCACCATCTCCGGTGACTTCGGCGGACTCTTGCCCTGCGTTGGCAAGCCGTCGGTCAGCAGATAGATGTTGTCGGGCCGCGGGTTCATTTTCGCCGCTGCCTGAAACACCTGGTGCAAACTGGTCCCGTGGTCGGGTACGACATCACGCAGCCCTTCAATGGCTTCGTCGACCCGCTCGCCGTTGCCGACTTTCTGCCAGTCAAAGCCTGTGTCCGGCAACACGCTCTGCACGTCCTTGTTAAACACCAGAATCTGAAACGACGCGTCGGCAGACAGCTGCGTGCTGACCCAGTCGACAGCGCGAACCACACTGCGCCACTTGGGTGCCCGGCGCTTTTGTTCCGGCACCATATTGCGGTAACGAATGACGTTCACATAGGTCCGGCCAAGCATGCTCGATGAGGCATCGACCAATATCAGCACGTGCTTGCCACCCATGCGCATGCCTGTCAGATACTGGCGGTTGCCCTGCCCGACGTAGCTGCGAACTTTAGAGCCCGGATCGTCTTCGGATTCGCGCGCTTCCGCTGCCAGCCGTTTTTTGCCTTCTTCCAGACTTTTAATGTCGGCACGCAGCTGCTCGACGCTTTCGAGCTTCGCGATGCTATCGCCATCGTACTGCGCCAGCTCAACTTCGAGCTGTTCAATCAAATCCCGCATGCGGCGAATCTCCCCTTCCGCCACTTTCTCCTGTTCCTGACGTGTCTCGACCGCATTTCTCAGCCGGACCAGATTCTTTCTACCCTCGAGCACCTCTTCTTCGAGCATGCGGGTTTCGCTGAGCACTTCTTCGTTGGCGTTCTCGGCACGAAACGAGACCTGAGCACTGATAATCATGTAGAACAGCACGACAGCGCCGAAGCCGCAGGACATGATGTCGAGAAACGACAGGTTGAAAACATCGATGCGCTTTCTACGTGCCACCGTCAGCATCACTCCCGACAAACTCGCGCACGAATCGCAATTCGATACCTGGCTGGCCAATACTCAGAGCGTCACCGGCACGAATCATCGCACTGTCCCGCAGCGGATAACTGTTCAGCAGCGTGCCAAACCGGCTGTGCTCCTGAAGCATGGTGCCGGAGCCAGACGTCACAATCGAACAGTGTCTGCGGGATACCGCCACCGACGGTTCTTCGATCAGAATTCCGGTCTCTCCGTCCTGCAACGCTGTGCCAATAACCAGGGTTCCCGGCTGCAGGCGATAGGCGGTATCGCGATAGACCACATGAGTCGGGCGCAGCGTTTCGCGCAAGCCACGTGGCGCGTCAGGCTGCGGCAGCGCCGGCATGTCGACAGGCAACTGCCGCACCAAACTAAAGCCACCATTGTTTGCCGGCAGCTGGGCAGCGCGCCGCATGGCGCCACGGGCACCCGCGGCAGGCTCGAGCAGATACGGTGTTGCTGCAATCTCATCGGCGAGCAGCATTGCAAGACCGGGAAAATTATCAAACGCCGAATGGCACTGCAGGGCGACGGGGGTTTCTGTCGAGCTGCTGACAACAGACCGCAAACAACGGATCAGAGGCTGGCTTGCACGGCGCAGCTCCTCAAGCAATGCGGCTGAGCTGAGGCTGGCCGCGAATACAAAATCGCCAAACTCAACCTCTATGTCGACCGATGACTGTCGCTGCAAAGCGCTTAACCAATCGGGCAAGCGGTCGTAGATCAGCTGTTCAGTAGTGCCGGACTGCATGGCGTCGAACCGGCTGCACTCGAGCAAGCGCTGCATCACGTACTTTGCTGCCGCATTCTCCAAGGTCGCATAACCAAAGTCGGTGAGCTGCTCGGCACTGGCAACTGCGGTGCCCTGCCCTTGCTGCAACTCTTCAACACTGCAGCGGGACCAGCCAAGCTCAACATGAAACAGCTGCTGACCCTGATACTCTCTGCGGGTAGCCGCCAATGCTGCTGGCACTAACCCGGCGATGGAAAGCCCGACCTCATCGGCGATACCGAGCATCAAACTCAGCTGACCATCAGTCCACCATGACGGAATAACCAGAACCACATCGCTATAGCCATTGCCAGCACGCTGCTGAACAAGCTCAAGGTGAGCATGGACCAGATCGGCCGTCGTCAAATACGGTGGAGCGCTGTGTGGTAGCGGTTGCTCGCTGAGCTTGGCAAAATACTCATCGTGGACGTTCCGCGGATACACGCGGCTTTGCAATCGGGCATCACTGCCCAGCAACAACTGGCCATCCCGCAACAGGCCAACAGCCGGCTCACAGTACAGAGTCGCATCCGCACCGACGGCAGCCAGCGCTGCATCATTCACCTCGATGCCGAGAATCGCCATCAGCAGGAACCGTCAGGCCGCTTGCAGATGACGAATCAGGTTCTCATCCACATAAACCTCGGTTTCAAAAATCTGCCGTTCCTGCAGCGACTGCAACTGATGAATCAGGAACATCAGAACGATGCTGATTAAAAGCGCAATAAACGTCGAGTTAAACGCGACCCCGAGGCTTTGCGTAACACCACTGATATCGCCCTCAACCGCACGGTGAGCCTGCGCAAGTGCTGCACCAATTCCGCGCACGGTGCCAATAAATCCGATCGACGGAATGGCCCAGGCAATGTAGCGCACCATCGACATCTCAGATTCCAGTCGTTCGGCTTCGGTTTCAATAACCGCGCGCGATGTACTCGACGTATCCTGCACACTCGCCGTGGCGCCAAACCGATGCAATGCCGTTAATAAGGTTCGCGGCAGTAACAGCGACCGCTCATCGCTCGGCAACGCCTGAATATTGCGCGCATACTCGCGCGCATCAGCGGGCAGTATTCGCATCCCTTCCGCTATCGGCATCAGGTCTTTGTCGAGCAGATTGCTTTCCCGCAGCGCCGTCCATGCTTTGTAACCCATAATCGAAAACGCCCACAACATCAGTACAAAGCAGGCCTCCTGCTCGAGATCCTTAACGATGATGTAAAACGAACGCTCTACCTCGAAGTTCGGATCTTCCAGAATCATTCGATTCTGTTCTTCCTCAAGCGCGGCCGCTTCAGGCCGGATCAGCGCCACATAAAAGGCGTGCACGATAATCACGGAAATCAGCAGGGCAAATAGCTGGAACACAAACTCGGTCGGCAAATTCTTTTTCATCAACACAATCTCTGCAGTGGTGCGTCAAATGTCGGATGGAAACTCAATAGCAATATCCGCCGAAAGCGGTTCCGACGGAACAAAATCTTTTAACTCGTCGCTGTCCTCACCCTCAGGAGCATCCTGTCCGAGAATGTCGCGAATCTCTTGCAGGTCTTCTTCAATCGCGGCCTGATCAACGGCAGCGTCCTGAGCACTGCCGGGCGCTGCCGCAACAGTCAGCATCATTACCTGAAGCACTAAACCGAGTTTTCTAACGACTTTCTTCATTGATGTCATCAGTATAGCGGGCAAGACGGAACCCAACGTCCAACCTGCCCTTATTGCCAAAGTCACGGTATGCCAGCCGCAACTCCGAAATACTTGAATGGCGCCAGCCCGAGCCGCGAATCACGTGATAGCGCCCCGCCTCCGGGCCCACCGGATCAACGTCGACACGAGTAGACGGACCACTATTAATCAAATACTTATCGTTGACCCATTCTGCAACATTGCCCCCTAAATCAAAAAATCCGAGCAGACTGGCGGCAAAACTGCCAACGGGTGCAGTAACCGGAAACCCGTCATCGTAAGACCGTAAAATATCATCAACTATCCCTTCCGCAGCAAGATCCGCATAGTTGCCGGCATCCGTCGGCGGCGGCATCGTATCGGCGATAGCACCCCACGGATATTTGTACGAAACTCCGCCGGCGTTGTGACGGGCGACCCACGCCCATTCCGCTTCAGTCGGTAACCGATAACCATTGGTCGGCGGATCAGCGAGCACCAAGCCACTGCCGCCGGGAACGTAGGCACGGGGCAGACCATCGCGGTCACTCAACCAGTTACAGAATCGGGCTGCCTGCTCCCAACTCAACATGACAGCGGGATGCCGGTCACCAATCAACTCACGGTAGCGTTCGGCACCTGAGGTATGAGCAGCATCAAACTCGCGAAACTCGCGGTTCGTCACCTCTTTCAGACCAATGTAAAAAGGCCGGGTCAGGCGCACCGTGCGGCGCGCTTCGTTCGGACGGCGGCCTTGCTCACGACGCGGGCTGCCCATCGTAAACTCGCCGGGCTGAATGAGCCGCAGCTCGGCACCCTGTGATGTCAGCACCAAATCGGGGGTTGCTGCCAGAACCGCCTCTGCAACGGTCAACAGCTCGACGTCAATATCCTGAGGCAAACCCGGGCGCGGCGTCACTTCAGTAACAAAGGTTTCGAATCCAGGTTTGCGTACCTGCAGGGTGTGCGCGACAGCAGTGAGCTCAAGTTGCTGATTCGCAGTACCCAACGCGACTCCGTCAACCAGTAACTCGGCGTCAGCGGGATTAGCGCTGATGTTCACAATGCCGAGCAAGGCCTCGAGCGAAAAGCTCAGATTGCGAATCGCGTTGGTTTCAATTTCAACGGTACGCACTGCTTCCTTATAGCCGGTTTTCTGCACGCGGATTTCATACGCAGCACCCCGGTCAAGCTCGATCTCCAACGGAGTTTTCCCGCGATACTCGCCGTCCACGGTAACCACAGCAGCGGGCGGTTCACTCCGCAATCGCACCAGCGCCTCTGCTTCCCGCAATTCAATCAGCGCAAGCTCCTGCGGCTGATTGGCTTTCACCAGAACCGACTGCTGCCAGGTTTTGTAACCGGGTTTTTGCAGCTCGAGCACTGCGGTGCCGGCCATCACCTCAAGACTGACCGGTGTTTCCCCCCGCGGCTCTCCGTTCACCAGCACCGTTGCACCGGATGGGTTACTCCGCAGGGCAACGTCCGCCCAGTTTGGAATCAGCTCGGGCTCAATCGTCTGTAGTTTCCCGGCTCCTTCAACCGTCAACTGAGTCACGAACTCCTGATAGCGTTCGGGACGGAGACGCAACTCATAAACGCCTTCGCGCAATTCAAACTCTTCGTTTGCGCCTGCGGGAATCACCGTCTGATCAATACGAATAGTGGTATTAATCCCCTCCGGCAAAACCACCTTGATTCTTCCCGGCTGCTTTTCGAGCTTGAAAGAAAAGTCCTGCCGGTCTGAAGCGGTTACCGAGAATGTCTCGCTGACGGGCACGTAACCCTCGGCTGCAATCTGAATCCGGTATTCGCCGGTCCGGAGCAGATAACGGTCGCCGAAATCCAGCTGCAGCAGGCTGCCTGACAGCTCGACATCGGCAAACTCGGGTTCAACGTCGATACCGACCGACGTGGCTGTAAAAATGTGAAACGCAAATGCCAATAGCAGAAAGAGGCCTGCGCCTACGGAAATCTGAAAGACTTTGCGGCGCCGGGGTGGCTCGGGCGTTTGCTCAACGGGCGCTGAGCGCGGTTTGATGGCCGCAACGCTGTCGCCAGCAGCGGCAACCTCGGGCGGCAAGGTTTGATATTCAACGTCCGCATAGTCGACCCGCAACCGCCAGCTGTCTGAGTCGCGCGAACAATCGATACGCACACCGGAGACGGCAATCGTATCGCCATCATCAAGCCAGCGGGTCGCTGCCAGCGGCTCGTCATTGACGGTGAGACCGGCACCGGGAGTCACTGCCTGAACAAACAAGCGCTCATCCAGCAAAGCAACGGTCGCAAGTGCCGCCTGATTCGCCGGCCCCGGCACACGAATGTCTGCGCCTCCCGAACCGATTGCCAAAGGCAGTCGCGCAGCCTCAATGACGCGCTCGCCGGCCGGCTCAACGAGAATAATCTGCTGGATCAAATAGGTTCCTTACACTCCAAAACAACAGGAGCCATAGTCTGCCCGGCGGCAACCCGGAATTTTAGTCTCACGTCACGATAGCCCGGGCGGTTCCCGACAGCGGTATACACGCCCGGTCGCAACTGCAGCGTTCGCTCGGTGAAACTGCCCACGCGACCCACTTTGTATATCACAACATTGGTTTCACCGTCCGACACCAGCGGGACGGGCACGGGTATAGCTGCGACCCTCAATAGTTCTTGCAGTTCACTCTGCTGTGCCTGCAACTTCGGGCCCGGGTCAGCCACCTGAAACGACCGCTGCAGCACTGCATCAGCACGATCCCACACCCGCTGATCATTGAAGCTGTCCACTGCCGCCAGTGACTGCAGCAGCTGCTGGTTCAGTTGCTCGCGCTGCAGAGCTTTCGCCCTGCCCTCGGTCGCAGCCACAAGGTTGCTGTCCAGCGCCAACGCTTCATCGTAACGTGCCAGAGCCTGACTCCAGTTTTCTGTGGCCTCGGCAATCTTAGCCTTGGCGACCAACGACCTGATCTGGCTCAGCTGCTTTGCTTGTTCAAGCGACACCAGCGCGGCCTTGGCATCGGCGTCCCCGGGGCGCTGGCGCAAAGCGCGGTTGAACTCGGTCGCGGCACGCTCAAAATCTTTCGCACTGAGCGCGCTGTAGCCCGCACCCATTGCCGCGCGATAGATCTCATCGGCTTCAGCCGCCTGAACCCGGGCAATGCCCTCGCGCGCCGCCTGCCACTCACTGTCAAGTTCCAGCACCTCGGTATAAGCGGCGGCCGCATCGGTCCAGAGGCCGTCTGCCTCGGCCTGCGTGGCGACATTCATTTGCGCCAACACCTGATCGAGCACGGTGGCCCGCTGCAAAGCTGCCGTCGCATCGGCGTTTCCGGGCTGAATAGCGATGGCCAGGCCCAGCTGTTCCAGAGCCAACTGCTGGTTGCCTGACTCAAGCGCTTTTAACCCTTCAGCGAGCGCCTGCTCAAATACCGATCCGGCTCTCTGTCGCAATGCTTCCATGTCGTCAGCGACTTCGGTATACAGCTGCGCCGCAGTCAGATAATCGCGCCGCTTATAGACGTCGTCTGCCGCACGAACTGCCTGCTGAATCGCCAGCCACTCAGGTCCGCCCCACTGTTCAACGGCGAGCGCATTCAGCGCATCGGTCAGATTGAGAACAGTCGCCAATGCAGCATCGGCTTGCCTGCGCTGCTCGCGCAGCTCATCCGCACTGAGCGGTTCAGTCGTCGCTTCCTCAGGCGCCGGGCTGACGGCTTGCTCTGTCTCCAACACAGGCTCAGGCTCTTCCGCGATCCGCTGCTCGCGATCGGCAACAAAACCAGGCAGCCACAAAACAACCAGCAGCAACACAATAACCAGCGCTGCCGCCCCTGCTGCAAAACTTTTCGAAATGCCGGAACCGCTGCGTGACCGCGCCGGCTGAATCGGCGGTGCGTTATTGCCTGCCGGCGCCGCTGGTGCCGCGCGTCGCCGCTTCGGAGTAATGACAGCTGCCGACACATCAGCCGCAGCTTCTTCGGCAACGAGCCGCTCGAGCGCTGCTCTCACTGTCGCGATTCCCTGTGGCCGGTGAAGCGGATTCTTCTGCAGCATTGTTGCGACAAGTCCGACAAGCTCCGGGGGCGGAGCAACCGCTAACGACAGATCGCTGAGTCGCGGTGGCACTTCCTGCAACACACGTTGCTCGGAAACGTCCGGATGGAATAAAGGTGCTCCGGATATCAGGTCAAACAGCAGCGCACCGAAACCATAGACATCGTCAGCCACCGCCGGCTCGGACCCGCTGAGCTGTTGCGGACTCATCGACGGCAGGGAACCGCCGGGCAGTGCCGTTGCAGCAGCCGAATCACCCTCGGGAACGTAGCCGGCAATTCCAAAATCCGTCAGCAGCGGCTGCTCACCTGAACCGAGCAGCACGTTGGATGGTTTGATATCCCGATGCACAAGACCTTGGCGATGGGCATATTCCAGCGCATCGGTAACGGGCAACAACTTTTGCACGATGTCGCGCCAGCTTGCACCACGATACGACAGCAGGCTCTGACCCGGCACG
>CAYLLI010000042.1:0-14877 GCA_964384295.1 uncultured Chromatiaceae bacterium | reverse complement strand
TAGGTTTCATCGGCGCAGGTAAAGCGGCAGATTCGTACAGCGATTTCAGCGACTCGCCGTCGCGAGTCAGTAAAGGGGGCGGCATTCGTTACCTGCTGGCAAGAAAACTCGGGCTTCAGGGCGGCATTGATATCGCGCGCGGCCCTGAAGACACCTACTGGTATCTGACAATCGGCAACGCCTGGCGCGATTAGTCGCTTAGAACGGAAATCTCGTAAAAAACTTGATGGCGTTGTACTCACCCGAGCGTTCGTAGCCGATACCACCCTGCCGAAATTTATAGCCGAGAATATTAATCGGCCGGTCGATACCAAACGAGATGCCAATCTCGGTAGAACGATCAATCTCGAACCTGCGATTGTTTTCGTCAAAGTTCACTGGATTAGCAAAGTAGTAGTGCAGTATTCGGCCATGAAATGACAAACGACGGTCAAACAACTGCCAGTTCGTTGGCTGCTTATACTCAAAACCGATACCCCAGCGCGTGAAGCTGGTTGTTTCAAGATCACGGGACGGCCGGTTCCTGGCCCACAAAAACTCGCCGCCAACAATCCAGCGTTCGCCTTCGCCAAACACACCCCGTACCCGGGTGCCTGCACCCAGAACGACACTGTAGTCATCGCTATCGAGGTCGGTGCCGGCACCTGCCTGACCGAACGGCTTTAGCAGCCAGTTTGAACTAAACGGAATCTGCACCTCGACGCCCGGAGTGGCAGTCAACGTTTTCAAATCATCGAAGCGCAGCTCCGGGATGTCTTCGAGCTCATCAAAGTTGGCTACGCCCACGGAAAACGGCAGCAAGAATCGCCAACCAATTTGCCCGGTATCAAAATCAGGCTCGCGTAATGTCCAGGCTGCCGGCACCCGCAGAATGAAAATTGTCTGATCTTCAGCGCGATACACACCGGTACCAACAAACACGGAATACGCGTAGTTGAAGTTTGAGTCGTCGATGATGTTCTGGGCCTGCGCGGCCGAAGCAGCCGCACTCAACAACGCAACCACAAATAAACGACGAAAGAGCCGGCGCATCAGAACTGAATCTCTTTAAAAATAGGCATATGCATTAAGGATCGGCCCCGAGTAGGTGTAGTCCACCTTAGCGGCTAAGCGTCGTTTCCGGTAGTCGACATCGACATCAAAGTGGCTCCAGCCAATGCCCACACCGAAGTTCTTGAACATTCTGTAGTTCAGCATAACCGATGCATCAAGAATCTGACCGCCCAGGTCCCGGTCACTGTCTTCCCAGTTCAGCTCAACCGCAAAGTAGCCGATTCGCCCGTCAATGAGCCACTTCGGACTCAATGCATAGGTGCCCGACAAACCCAGTGTCGGCAGCGGCAGAGTGACGTCAGACTCTTCGCGGACCTCCTCAAGCTCACCGGTAGTCGCTAAGCCAAACGATATGTCCTGCACACTCAAGCCCGCACTCAGTGCGAAGTCCACAGTTTCGCTTGAGTAGACTGAATAGCCGTAGCTCAGACTAAACGTTTCCACATCAAAGAAGCTGGTCAGCGGCAGGTTCGCGGCAAAATCACGGTTACCAAACGTGATGGTAACTTTGGACGTCTCTGAGCCGGAACGTTTCAGGTCGAAGTAATCGAGATTAATTCTGTGCCGGGCATTAAAACGGTAGCTCATGCGCAATATAGGCATTAACGCCACATCACGCATGCCGAGATCACTCTCAAAGTCGACCCGTGCGGTGGCATTAATCGATGAGTCGGGGCCCAGGCTGACGCGGGTGTCCAATGCAGGATAGTAGGCACCCAGCGAAATCAGCAGGTTCGCTTTTTCAGGCGTGTTTTCAATATCATTTTCATCAACGGGCTCAGCAGCACAAGCGCAAAGACTCGAAATCCCTGCCAACACCGCAACCACCAAACGTGACGTCAACAATTCCATCTGCTGCCTTAGAAACTCCCCGGAAAACGAGATTATATAGGATCAGGTTCCCATTTCCGCGACGATTAAGCGCCCGGAAGTTCAGCACTGCTTCTACACACATGCCCGGAGCCGGGCAAGAAAACCAGCGCGTTGCTCTCTGTGGTGAATCGACTAGAAGTACCAGTTAAGTTGCAGAGACACGCTAGGTCCTGCCGACAGATACAGACCGGGAATGCCGGCATCCGGCCCGCCAAATTCTGAGCCGGGAGGCCCGACAGGCACATTGATCGAGCCCAGCAGCAACAGGTTGTCACCGAGATTGTTTTGCGTAACCACCTGCACCAGAGCACTGGGATCGCCGACATTCACAAACAGGTTAGGAATCACCAGGAATAGTGGGTTCACCTCAATTGATGCGGAAGCCGCAACATAATGACGGCCTAAAGTGAACAGCTCACCACGGGCCAGCCGCGCGACCAGGTCAGGATTGCTCGAAAACTCATCCGGGCTGTACTTGCCGGCCCGCTGACCGAAACCGTTGTAGAAGTATTCCAGCACACCGCTGACGTTCTTGCCCCACCATACCCACGACTCACTGTAGCTGCCGACAAATTGCCAGACGGTATCGTTATCGGCAATCGTGCTAACCACGTCTGCCCGCCAGACCGCCCCGCCGACACTAATATTGCCGCCGACTGATAGCAGCGTGTCACCGTAGTTCTGCGCAGCCAGCAGGTCATACTCGTTTGACCCCAGAAAGCCGTGATACTTGATTGCCGCCGCGCTGCTGTCCTTATCAAGGTTGCCGGTATCCAAATCGCGCCTGAAGACGACCACGGCCTGCAGGTCATCGCCACTGTTGGTGAGGTACTGACCGTACAGAAGGTCATCACCGGCCTTGTATTCCTTATCGACGGCAGCCGGATCAAACGGGTTAAAAATATCCACCGGGTTATAGACCAGACCGTTGCCCCAGGTGATCGCCTGACGACCGAAACGAACCACGGTTTTTTCCGTCGTATGACCGATTGAAAGCCGGTCCAGGCGGTGCAGCCACACGTAGTCCTCACCTTCTTTGATGGTGTCGGTCAGATCAAATAAGCGCCGGTCGTCATTCGGAATGCGGCGGTTAGAACCGCCACCGATACCGGGTGGCAATGCCCTGCCCCCCGAAACAGTGTCACCCCACAGAATGGCGTTCTGATAATCCGCTCGAAAATCCCAGCCGCCGCGATCAACTTTTAGTATCGCCCGGGCAATGCCGTTGGCGTCGTAAGCGGGTGAACCGATAAATTCATCGAACACGCTGTTATCAGGATAGGTAGCAGCTACCCCTTCAGCACTGATGCGGCCACCAAAATCGTAGCGGGTCTCGGCTGCACCCGCGGTGCAGGCCAGCAAAACTGCAGCAAGCACAGCATACCGGCAAATCATTCCGCTCAGGCCACTTGCTGATCGATGTCATCAACGATGCGGCCGTCGAGCATCTTGATCTGCCGGCGCGCGTACGACATGACCCGCTGATCGTGCGTAGCCATTATGAACGTTGTGTTGTGCTTCTCGTTGAGCTGCACAAACAACTCCATCAGCTGTTGCGACGTGTGCGAATCAAGATTGGCGGTCGGCTCATCTGCCAGCACCATCGCCGGACGCGATGCGATGGCCCGTGCGACTGCCACCCTTTGTTGCTGACCACCCGACATCTGAGCCGGGCGGCGATCCTCAAGACCGGCCAAACCGACTTCGTCCAGGACTTCACGCGCACGTTCGCGACGTATGGCTGCAGCTACTCCCTGCACCTGCATAACAAACTCGACATTCTCGACAGCCGTCAGCACCGGGATCAGGTTGTAGGCCTGAAAAACAAAACCGATGTTCGAGAGTCGCAACTGGGCCAGCTCCGATTTCGACAGATTGTCTGTGCGCTGCTCACCGATCCGGATTTCACCGCTGTCGGGCAGGTCGAGCCCGCCGATCGCGTTGAGCAGGGTCGTTTTGCCGCCACCCGACGGGGCGGAAAGCACCACAAAACCACCGGCATTCACTTCCAGATCAACATGATCCAAACCCATGACCTCAAGGTCGCCTTGCCGATAGATTTTGCACAAGTCTTTGCAGAGAACAGTGGACATAAACTAAACCTTGGTCAGAGCTTCAATCGGGTGATAACGCGAAGCGCGCCATGCAGGCGAGAAACTGGCGAGAAAACCCAACACCATGACCACCACGGTCGACAGCACCATGTCACTGGCGTTGAGCTGCGGATAAAGCACGCTTGCGGCACCGAACATCTCCATGCCCTGCGCCACAACAGAAATATCAATGCCATCCTTTAACGGCACGATGGTAGCGACTGCCAGCACATTGCCGAGCAACAGCCCGATGGCAAGCAACAGCAACGATTCAACGATGATTTGCGCCAGAATAAGCTGCGGCCGCATACCGAGAGCAAGCATCAAGCCAATCTCACGGACCCGTTCAAACACCGCCATTAACAGCGTGTTAACGAGGCCGAACGACAGCGCCAAAAAAATCACGACGATCCAGATCAGGACAAAGCCGTCCATGACGCTCAGCATCGTGCCGAGATAGCTATCGAGTTCGTACCAGGCTTTTACATCGAGCTCATCTCCGGCAGCGTCACGGGCCGCCTGCAGCAGCGCAGAAACGTCGCGGTAGTCATTCCCCAACAACGCGATTTCACTCGACTGATCCGGCACCTTCAGTAACTTTTGCGCCGTTGTTTTGCCGACAAAAACCTGCGTTTCTTCGGCAGATTCAAGCTTCGCCTCAAAAATACCCACAACCCGAAAGCCCCGGTCTGCTATGTCATTCGCAGGGTCCTGACTCATTAAAACCACCCGCTTACCGACGCGGGTCTCAAGGGTCTTGGCGAGCTTCCGGCCAATCAAAATGCCTTTGTCATCGCCGCTTTCGAGGTAACGCCCTTCAACGACAGAATCCGCGATAAACGACAACCCGGCCTCACGCTGCGGATCGATGCCAAACAACGTAACTCCGCGCGACTCGCGCTCACTGGATACAACCGCCGGCACTTTAATCCGGCTGCTCCACGCCGTTGCTCCCAGCTCCTCGATGATTGTCTCAAACGCCAATTCGGAACCCGGAAGCAGATTGTTTACCGTCGGATCATCCTGAAAGGCCGGTGTGTGTATTTGCACATGGCCGGGCAACGAACGAACGCCGTCGCGCACCATCTGATCAACCATGCCGCGCATCAACGCGGTCATAAAGATCATCGCCCAGACGCCCACGGTAATTGCGGCAATCATAATCAGCGTGCGGCGGTAGTTACGCCACAGGTTGCGCCATGCGAGCGTCCAGACAACGTCGTAACCGCGCAACATCATGCAGCTCTCATTGCAGAAACAGGCTGCAGCCAATACAAGCGAACAGCAGGATAAATTGCTGCCAGCAAACTCCCCAGCAGAACGATCGACGGCCCGACCAACAAACCGGCCAACGAGACCGACGGATAGATTCGCCCGGGCACATTGAACTTGCCGGCCATCTCCTCCATGCCCTCCCAGGTAAACCCGACGGCACCAAAATACATCACCAGACACGCGCCAAGACCAATGCCCAACAGCAATCCCAGGCCACCCATCAGCGCAGTTTCCAGAAAAATAAGCCGCATCAGACGGCCGGGCGTCAAACCCAGTGCCATAGTGATGCCAAATTCACGGGTGCGTTCCAGCACCGACATCAGCTGAGTATTGAGCACGCTGAATGCCACCAGAATGATCAGAATGCCGTACATAAACCAGGCGCCGGCAAGATCCGCCTGAATGGCTTGTTGCAACCCCGGCTGCAGCTGATCCCAATCCAGCACAACAAGATCGTCGCGATCATCGAGATGGCTTTCGACGCTCACCTGCAGCGCCGGAGCGGCAAACAAATCGGGCGCATTCACAACAATCTGATGCCCGGAGTCGCCCATCGAGAAAACATCCTGAAAGTAACCCAGAGGCACCTGAACGACCGCACGGTCCAGCTCCGCCACACCACTGTCAAAAATACCCGAGACAGTGACAATACCGGCGGCGAAAGAGCCGTCTTTGCCGCTGCCTAATAAAGTCAGTTCATCCCCGACTGAAACCTTCAGATTTTTCGCCAGCAAACTGCCGACCACCACTTCCGGAGAATCGATACCGGTAAGATAACTGCCGTGCTTCGTGAGCCCCGGAATGCTCGAGACCAGGGGTTCAAACGCGGGTTCCACACCAAACACCTGAATGCCGTAACTGCGATCATCGCTGGAAGCCAGCGCAAATGCCGCTGCTCTCGCCGCGACAGTATCGAGCGACGTGGTTGTGCGCAGATCCGCCGCCAGCGAACGGATTGCCGGCACCGTATAGCGCATTTTCTTGTCTTCCTGATAACCGGGAGACTGCACCTGCATATGGCCGGTAAATGCCTGCAGCGTGTTATCAATCATCATCCGGTACATGCCAAGCTGCAGCGAAATCAAAAATACCAGTAGCACATTCGAGAACACCATGGCGCCGGTGGTCAACCACGTGCGCCGCGGCTGCCGCCACAGATTTCGCCACGCGAGCTTGAAGGTCAGATTCATCGATTCGCCGGCCTAATCACGTGGGTTACGCAGGTTCGACAGCGTAAACAAACTGTCATTGAGCTCGGCGTCATAGACAACATCGTTAACGACAATTTCGGTCCACTCATCAGGGTCGTCGGCCTTAACCATGCGCTGTCGGGCAGCGGTCAGACGACCACCCATTTCTTTTATCTCCAGCGTTTTCAGCTGCTTCACCAGCGCGCCATCCTGATCGTAGTAGCTTTGCTCGAGCAGCAAATAATCCGAGCGAATTCTCAGCACCTCGCGCCCCCATACAACGGCGGCATCCTCAAGCGGTACGGACTGAATCGTGTAAATCGTTAAGCCGTCTTCCTCGGTTTGCTCCAGCAAGGTGTGCGTGTATGAATCAACAATCTCATCCGAGCGGCTGACATCCTTGTTGGAAAAGTCGGACCCCATCCAGCTCTGCCCCATCATTGAAGACGGGACCTTAATGACACGATTCACCTTGGGCGAGTAACTCCACATATTGGAGTCATTCATCAAGGTACCGTTGCCTTTGTCTTTCTTTGGCGCAATGACGCGAACCAGCGACTGCTTGTCGCCTTTGGTGTAGCTCTGCATCGTCATCGTGCGCTCCCAGTCAGCACGATGAATCGTCATGCTCATCTCCCCTGTCGATGACTGGCCGCGAAAATGATCCCAGGCAGCTCTTACCAAACTCCGTGCATCATCAGGCTGAACCTGGTCCTGAGCCGACACAGCTACAGGTAGCAGTAACAGGGAACATAGAAATAAGCGCTCAAACACCTTACACCTCACAACAGCCGTCAGACCGAAAACCGCATGTCACCAACAAACACAACATCCAAAACGACATTCCTGTCCACCTCGGCGAACTGCTGCTGAATCCTGTCACGGGTCGCATCGAGGCTGTTAAAGCCCGCCAGCTCGAAAGCGGGACCGGGCCGCAAATGAATTAAAACGTTGATAGTAGACCCGAGCTGGAGAACCCGGATGCGGTAATCAGCAACATCAACATTATTTACCGCCTGAAGAAACAACCGGTCAAGCTGCTCAAGCAGCTCTTTGTCGGGCGCATAGCCGAGAAGGTCGCTGAAGCTGCTCACCAGTATTCTGACCGGCACAGGCAAGGCTACGGCCACAATCACCAGCACCAGCACCGGGTCAACATACCGGACGTAATCGGAGTAAGCAGAATCCTGCATCGAATACCCGATAACAAACGCGATCAGCACCGCAGCGGACATCAGTGTATCGATGTACCAGGACTCCGCGTCGACGGCGACCAACGCACTCTTGGTGTTCTTCGCAACCCGTCGAAAAATCAGAGCCAACGTGGCACAGGCGGTCGTGGCTACAGCACCATAGATGACAGCTATACCGGCCTGCATCTCTCTGCCGCCTGACAGCAGTGCATCAATAGCCGATATGACGGCAAACACGCACAGGATCAGCATGAGCAACGCTTTCAGCACGTTGAGCCAGGGCCCAAAGTGCGCATAGCCGAAATGAAAGTGCTCGTCATCCGGCCGCAATACAATCTGCGACACCTTTAGCGTCAGCACAGAGAGCACGAAGCCGATGCCCGAAAACACGCCATCCAGCAAAATGGCTTCAGATTTGGCGGCAAAGAAAAACCCGATACCCGACACCGCCATGACGAATGCGCCGACGACGGACAGTTTTAAAGCGCGCTTTTCTTCCTGTTGCTGCGACAGCTCAGTCATGCAGGCTCCGTTTAATGCCGATAGTTGAATTCAGCAGAACTAATATACCCCAGCAACACGGGCAGGACAGCCAAGCTCGACACATACGCCGGCATATGTAAGGGTCAGTTCTTCATCAGCAGATTTCACGACTATGAAAAACGTTCTGGATTTTATTAAAGCAACGGTGTTGGGCGGAATTGTCGTGATCATTCCGCTGTCGATCATTCTGCTCGCACTTGGCAGTCTGATGGGATCGCTGATCACTTTCGGCGAAAGCTTAGGCGACATCCTGCCGTTCAGCTGGCTCGGCAACACCGCGATCGTAGCGGCGATCGCAGCGCTCAGCATTCTAATTGCATGCTTTGTGACGGGTCTCGTGTTGCTAACGGGACCCGGCCGCAGACTCAGCGCGTTTATGCAAAAGAATCTGGTCGAGCGGATTCCGATGCTCGGCATGCTGCAAAGCCTGACGGCCCGTTTCGCGGGTCTGAATACATCAGAACTGCAGCCGGTTCTGGTGGACATACAGAACACGGGCGCAGATTCGATGGGTTTTCTCGTCGAGGAGCTGCCGGATAACAGGCTGGCGGTCTTCGTGCCAGCCGTGCCAGTCGCAACGGTGGGCCAGATCTACTTCGTGCCACGGGAACGGGTGGTCTATATCAACGCGTCGATGATGGATGTCGTCAACGCAATCACCCAGTGGGGCGTGGGTTCAAAGCTACTGTTTCAGGAGGCCGAAACCGACAAACCGGACGGCGCCGAGTCTCAGGGGAGCCGATAAAAGTCGGCAGCAATCTGGCGGCCAATCTCTCCCAACAAGTCGCCAAATGCGTACAACTCACCCAACACGGGTCCGTCACTTTGTCTGCGCCTGAAACGCCGATGGGTATACATGTCTCGCATACTGAACTCTTCGCCCGGAGTAATGGCGAGACGCCAGGGATACAGGCCGCGCGGGTCACGCTTACCTGTCCCGACGACAGCGAGCATCTCGTCATAGCTGTAACCGAGCCGTGCGACCAGATCGGGGCCTAAATACTGCAGGTACTGTTGGGCAAAATGCAGTTGCTGAGGATCAGCAGCGATCGCTTTCCACTTGTCGATGCTGTCAGGAACAGGACGACTGCGCTGCTTAATACCCACACGGTCGGTCATAAACCCGCGGGCTTCGGGTGTATTGCTGTAATCAAGCATCGCTTCGCAATACTCGAGGTCTAAAGCATCGGCGATCCGCTGCATCTCGCTTTCCGGGCTCGCAACCAACTCTTCGTACCGCACCACAATTGCAGCATCGCCCAACTGTTTGATAGCAGACAGAATCTGTTCGGGCGCATCCAGCAAGTCCGGTCGGAACACCGACAGCGTGTGATGATTGTCTTTAACAAAGCTGTTCAGCTCTGACGCCAGCACAGCCATCGGATTACGTAGCAGAAAAATAAACCGCGCCTTTGGAAACAGCCTGAGCAAGTCAGGCAGAATCATCGCGTAGCGGGGCGTCTTATCAATGAAGATTTTCCCGCCGCTATGCTTTAGCGCATTGCTGTAAAAGGTGTAAGCCCAAGCCCTGACTGCATCATCAAGCACGGGCTGACCGTCGGTGTAGTGCTCCATAAACTCGTTCAGTGCGAGCGCTGCCCATTTCGCACCATAGTCGGTCTTAATGCCCTCATCCTTATTTGCATATAAAGGGTGCAGCATCAGCCAGGTTTCGGCCGAGCTTTCAATGTCGGCATGACCGGACAACATCCGCTGCAGCAACGTTGAACCGGAACGCGGCTGCGAAATAATGAAGATCAGATTGTCGCCAAGATAGGCGTTCTGCGCGTCGGACATACCCGATTTCCAAACGAAGGTTTCGCAGAAGCATAGCGAATATGCAAAACGCAAACTAGGAACCAGTCCCCAACGAGCGCTCCCGCTGGTGCCAGCCATGTGGCATCATGCCGTCTTCATCGGGCAATCCTGAACACACCATGAGCTTATTCGGCCGCTTTCTCGAGCTCAGCCTCCCGGCGAGCAACGTCGCAGAATCTCTCGATTGGTACCTGCAACTCGGCTTCACGGAATGTCAGACCGGCGATATCTACGATCACCACTACGCTGTCGTCACTGACGGCAGACTCTGTATCGGGCTGCACAGCGCAGGCCCTGAGGCACCAGCACTGACATTTGTCCGGCCTGACCTTTCGGCGCATTTAAGCGCTATTGAACAATTGGGTGCAGAAGTCGCGGAAACCTATCAGGGGGACGAGCGGTTTCACCAGCTCACGTTTCCTGCTCCGGGCGGCATTGATATTCGCCTGATTGAAGCGCGGACCTTTTCACCACCGCATGAAGCGGAGGCACCCGAGGTGGGACAGGTGCGCCATCTGACCATCAGCACACCCTATCCGGATGACGCGAAACCATTCTGGACGGCCGGCGGGCTGTCGTGTCATGACACAGAGGATGACGGACTTGAGCTGCTCACACCGGGATTAAGCGTTGCGGTCACGACAGGCAGAGTCTCGCCGGTTTTGACACTGCATCATGCTGATATCGAGCACTTGACTGCGCTACTGGCTCGAAAAAATCTGCGGTTCTCTGAGAAGCCCGCAGGCATTCAGCTCGTCTCACCCGAGGGACTGAAACTCATAGTCGCCGGCTAGTCGGTTCCCCGAAGCTGATCGAGAATCGCCGGATTCTCCAGCGTCGACGTATCCTGCGTCACCTCATCACCTGCAGCAATGGTGCGCAATAGTCGTCGCATGATTTTGCCTGAGCGGGTTTTCGGCAAGCTGTCTGCAAAACGAATGTTATCCGGTTTTGCGATTGGCCCGAGCTGATGACTCACCCACTCGCGCAGCTCTGCCGTGAAAGCCTCCGCTTCGGCACCGACCGGCCGCTCACCACGCGGCACCACATAGGCAAAAATCGCCTCGCCCTTAATGTCGTCCGGACGCCCCACTACCGCGGCTTCGACAACGTTCTCATGCGCGACCAAGGCCGACTCAACTTCCATCGTGCCCAGACGATGACCGGACACGTTCAACACGTCATCGATTCTCCCCATAATCCAGAAGTTGCCGTGTTCATCCGTGTGCGCACTGTCGCCCGCCACGTAAAACCGGTTCTGAAACTTCTCCCAGTAGGTCTCGATATAGCGGTCGTTGTCGCCCCAGACGGTTTGCAGCATGGAAGGCCACGGTTTTCGAATCACCAGATAACCGCCCGTGTGCTTGTCGCTGACGCTGTTGCCTTCATCGTCGACGATGTCAGCGGCAACCCCGGGCAACGGTCGTGTGCACGAGCCGGGAGGGGTCGACGTGACACCGGGAACCGGGCTCATCATGATGCCGCCGGTTTCTGTTTGCCACCAGGTATCGACTATCGGGCACTGCTCTCTGCCGATGACGCGGTGATACCACATCCAGGCTTCAGGGTTGATCGGCTCACCCACCGTGCCAAGCAATCGCACACTGCTCAGATCTGAGGCCTGTGGCACCTCATCACCAAAACGCATCAGCGCACGAATCGCCGTTGGTGCCGTATAGAAAACGGTAACCTTGTGCCGCTCACAAATCTGCCAAAGGCGGCCGGCATCCGGCACAGTCGGCGCACCCTCGTACATCACGATCGTGGCGCCCGCCGCCAGCGGACCATACACAACGTAGGTATGGCCGGTAATCCAGCCCACATCGGCCGTGCACCAGAACACATCGTCAGACTGAAAATCAAAGACGGTTTCAAACGTTAAGCGCGCGTTTAACAGGTAACCTGCCGAGCCGTGCTGAATGCCCTTCGGCTTGCCGGTAGAACCCGAGGTGTACAAAAGAAACAGCGGATGCGAAGACTCAACAGGCAATGGCTCGCACACGTCAGATTGACCGGCAACGACGTCACCCCACCACACATCGCGATCGGCTTGCATTTGCACCGCTTCGCCGGTGCGCTGCAAAACAATCACCCGCTCAACGGTGTCACAGCCCTCAGACAATGCTTCGTCTGCAGCCTTTTTCAGTTCGACCGGAGAACCGCCGCGGTGGCCGCCATCGGCAGTGATCACCAGTCGCGCACCCGCATCCTCAATCCGGTCGCGCAGCGCGAGCGCTGAGAAACCGCCAAACACAACAGAATGAATAGCGCCAATACGCGCGCATGCCTGCATTGCAATCAGCGCTTCAGGCACCATCGGCATATAGATAACAACCCGGTCGCCACTGCCAATGCCCTGGGCAATCAGCGCATTGGCGAAGCGGCAGACCTCCGCGGTTAGCTCACGGTAAGTAATATGGCGAACGTCGCCCTGCTCGCCCTCAAAAATAATCGCGGTTTTTTCGCCCCGTTCGGCCAGGTGCACGTCGAGGCAGTTGGCGGAAACGTTCAGCAGTCCGCCTGAAAACCATTTGTAGTTCGGTGCCTCCGTCTCGTCGAGAATCTGCGACCACGGCGTATCCCAGGTAATCAGTTCCTGCGCACGGTTTGCCCAATACTGAGTGGAATCTGCTTCGGCTTCAGCGTAGCGCTCCTGCAAAACGGTATCGGTAACGCGCGCATTCCCGGCGAACTCTTTCGGCGGCGGAAACCTTCTTTTTTCCTGCAGGATGGATTCGATGTTCTTGTCGCTCATGAGTACCTCAGTAAAAATTCTTGCGCGGCTTTCAAAGCCGGCTGTCGTCAAATTGATCCGCGAGTCGCTCAGCCTGACGTCGCAAAGCAGAGCCGAAGCCTGCGGCATCATAAAGATGATTCAGAGCACCCAGATCCGGCGGCCGTCGTTTAACAACGGCGGCACTGGTATTCACCGGAACGTCGCAGTGAATCGCGCTGAGCTTACGTGAAATAAAGGCATCGTCGCGATGTCGCGCCAGTTTGTCGGCCATCGTTTTCGCACCGCGGAACGACAGTGTTTGCACCTCGGGCAGATTGGCGTACAGATCGTCCAGAGAACCAAAATGCGCCAGTAGTGCGCTTGCCGTTTTCGGGCCGACACCGCGAACACCGGGAATGTTGTCAACCGAGTCGCCGGCGAGAGCAAGATAATCAATCATCTGCTCGGGCTGAATACCGTACTCCTGATGCACCTGGTCATACGCGACACGACGATTGCCGGCGTAGTCCCACAGCACGTCGCCGTCTGACAGCAGCTGCACCATATCCTTGTCGCGACTCACAATGGTGCCGGGCACACCGTCAGCACGAAACCGCCGAATGACGGTGCCGATCAGGTCGTCGGCCTCATAGCGGGCCTCGCTGAAGTCGGCAAGGCCGAGAGCACTCGCCACTTGCTGACAACGAACAAACTGCTGTTTCAGTTCCGGTGGCGCAGGATCACGGTTCGCTTTATACGGTGGGTAAATGTCATTGCGAAAGCATGTGCCGAGTGACTGGTCGAACGCTACCGCAACCAGCTCCGGCTGCGCGGACTCGAGAAAATCGCCGAGAAACCGGGCAAAGCCGTAAAGAGCGTTTACCGGGTTGTTGTCTTCATCAACCATGCTGTCGGGCATGGAGAACCACGCCCGGAAGATATACACACTGGCATCAATCGCATAGATCATTGTGTCTATGCTAACTCAGGAAACGTGCGTCGCGGAATCCACGCCAAGATGACCACGCAGCCGCTGATGCAACGGGCTCGTGCGTGGAAAATGCGCAAGCAGAAACTCCATCTGATCGGACAGCACTCGCCGGCCTTTCAAGTAAATGTACTCTGCGTATGTGGGCACGAACGGCACAGCGACCAACTGCAGCCCCGCCTGCTCAGGCGTTCTGCCACCCTTGTGATTGTTGCAGCGACGGCACGCTGCGACGACGTTAGACCAAATATCCTGACCACCCTGACTCACCGGAATTATATGGTCGCGGGTGAGATCGCGCTCGGAAAACCGGGTCGCACAGTACATACAGACGTTGGCATCGCGCCGGAACAACGTTTTGTTATTGACGGGTGGAACGTAGTTGTTGCGGCGCTCTGCATAGTTCGCAGAACGCCCTACTGTCGCGATAATTGAATTGACTTCAATAACGGAGCGAAGCCCGGTCGCAGCAGAAATGCCGCCGTGAATTTCGTACAAGGGCTGCCCGCAAGCATAAGCAACCTGATCGGTGTAGTAGAGTCTGGCCGCGTCGCGATAATCGATCCATTCAAGCGGCATGCCGGACGCATCGGTGCGAAGCACCTGTTGACTCATACTTCTGATGTACTCGTCGTCATCCATCCTTGAGCCTGACAGCATGAAACGCTTCTATCTTGCTATGTTTGGGAGAAATTGCAACACATCTCTGTTGCAGTTTTTTGGCAGTCCGGCGTTCGCAAAGTTCAGGCAAGCGGGCTACTCATCAGCAAAGGGCGGCTCACCATCAATCATTCGGTCACGGGCTTTAGCCCGTTCATCAGGACTCAGCGATTGCATACGACGACGAAACTCCGCGCGCTCTTCCGGCGGCATTGCTAACCATCGCTCGCGGGCCAGCTCCTGCCTATCGGGCGGCAGATTCTTAAACTGGCGAAAGTTGCGCTGCAGTTGCTGCCGCTCTTCGGGAGCCAGCTGCTGGTAGCGCTCAAAACCCTGGCGCAAGTCCTGCCGCTGCTCCGGCGTGAGATTGTTCCACCGCCGCATGCGACCCCGTGCACGCTCGCGCTGCTCGGGCGTCATTTGGGCCCAGCGCGCTGCGCCGTTAGCCAGTTGCTGTTGACGTTCGGGGGGCAAG